>DATIAI010000580.1:0-2045 GCA_035458065.1 Algoriphagus sp.
TGGGGAGATGCAAACAGCACGATTCTGACTTCTGAAGGTAAAGACCGAAAGGATGCGGATGGTTCCAACGCAAAATGGATCATCGTCAAAGGAAAAACTGCCGACAAATCCGGTCAAAGCGGCATCCTGTTTTTAAGTCACAATACCAACAAATCTCATCCCGAGCCGCTTCGTGTTTGGCCACTTGGTCAATATAAAGGAGAAGGCAATGTATTTATAGAGTTTTGCCCGATTCGCCACGAATCCTGGGAAATCCAGCCAAATCAACGCTACACTTTGAAATACAGAATGGTTGTCTTCGATGGAGATCTTTCGGCCGAAGAGGCAGAAGCCTATTGGAGAGCATTCGTGAAATAATTAGACCCTGAATAACCTGATATCATTAGCTATGGAAAGAAGAGATTTTATGAAAAAAACCGCCTTGGCAACAGCTGCTTTTGGGTTTCCAACGATAGTGCCAGCATCTGTTTTTGGCAAAAATGCCCCCAGCAATAAGATCAATATCGGCCAAATCGGTTGTGGTCGAATTGCCCGGGATCATGATTTACCCGGAACATGGCAGCATGACGTTGCACGGATAGTTGCTGTTTCCGATGTTGACAGCAAGAGGATGGCTGATGGTAAAAAGCTGATTGAAGAGTATTATACCAAAAAGTTGGGTGAGAAATACATGGACGTCAAGCAATACGGTGACTATCGTGAAATGCTCCTCAGCAAGGACATCGACGCTGTGATCATTTCCACTCCGGATCATTGGCACTCTCAACCAGCGATGGAAGCTGCGCTTGCGGGAAAGCATATCTATGTACAAAAACCAACTTCCTTAACAATTAAAGAAGGCAGACAGTTGGTCAATGTGGTCAATCAAACCGGTGTGGTTCTTCAATTGGGAACACAGCAGCGGTCCAGCGAGCAGTTTAGAATTGCCGCTGAGTTGGTCAGAAACGGCAGAATCGGAAAGCTTCATACCGTAAGAATCGGCCTTCCTGGAGATCCAGCCGGACCTGCAGCACCAGCAATGCCTATCCCTCCAAATCTCAATTTTGACATGTGGCTGGGATCTACACCAGAAGTGGATTACACCGAAATCGGCGTTCATCCTCAAAATGATTACAGTCGTCCCGGATGGCTCAGACTTGAAAATTATGGAGCAGGAATGATCACTGGCTGGGGCCAGCATCACTTTGATTCGGCTGCCTGGGGTATGGACACCGAATTGACTGGTCCTAGATTTATAGAAGCAGTTGCCGAATTCCCTAGATCAGGTCTTTGGAATGTCCATGGAGACTTCATGGTAAAAGCAGAGTATGACAATGGCATCACCATGTTTACTTCCGGTGGCTACCCCAATGGTATTCGCTATGAAGGAACCGAAGGCTGGATTTGGGTTTCGAGAGGGAATTACGTTGCTTCTTCCTCAGATCCTGTATCCCAAGGAAACAATGCCAAGGCCTTGGATGCCTCTGATCCAAAGATTCTTCAATCTGTAATCGGTGAAGGTGAAATTCGCCTGACCCGAAGTACTGAGCACCATGGAAATTGGTTGGATGCAATTCAGGGAAAAGGTGAATTGCTTTCTCCGGTAGAAATAGGTCATAGAGCATGTTCTGTATGTCTGGTTAGCCATGTTGCGATGAAACTGGGTAGAAAATTGGAATGGGATCCTGTGAAGGAGAAATTTGTGAAGGATAAAGAAGCTAACAAATACCTCAGCCGTACTCAGAGAAAGCCATGGGGGACAGATTTTGTGAAAGTTTAGAAGGGAAGAATGGCGACAGAAAAGAGAAGCAAGACACAAGAAGCCAGACACAAGAAGCCAGACACAAGAATCGAATGCCTCGAGGAGATTGAGACATTTTCCTGGTATTTCCATCTATTTCATTCCTCTAATCGCATAGAAAAGAGGGCAAAAACTATTAAAATTTGAAATAATGCATTCATCAAAAGTAATTTATGGGGCCGCATTGGCCCTTTTTATCGTTTCCTGTTCCAAACCAGAAATGAAAACCGAAAACCCTGAACCTGATTCAAAAGTGAGAATCATG
>DATIAI010000581.1:0-2540 GCA_035458065.1 Algoriphagus sp.
GCCTTCCTTGGGATATTTGCTGTATAGTTTTCAGAGGGAGAAGGTGGGACATTAGTACTAAGTACGATGTGCCAAGTACAATGACCTGAGAAGCAAGAAGCAGGAGGCAAGAAACAAGAGACAAGAAGCTAGAGGCAAGAATTAAGTGTAAAGTGTAAAAGTCCGAGAATTGTAAAAAGGAATGGAATTAGGGCAGTGTTCAATTTTTACCCCAAATTACCATCGATGACCGAGGGCGGACAAAATTGTTCGAGTTGCGGGAAAAAGGAATAAGAAAAACCTCCCTGCCGCCCAATTGACCATTATTTTACTGGCATAAAAGTAGAACCCATCCTGCTTCAAAGATCCTTTGTCCATATGCTTTTATCTGCCAGTAACTTCAAAATCGCCTGGAGAAGCATTCTCCGTAACCGGTTTTTCTCATTAATTAATGTGACCGGTCTAGCCTTGGGTACAGTTTGTTGTCTGTACATCATGATTTATGTCAAGGATCAGTTTGATTACGACCGCCATCATGTTCAAGCAGAGGATCTTTATCGGGTCACAACTCTGCTCAATGCGCGGGGTGAAGAGACATTTATGGCGACTTGTTCACCACCGATCGGTCCTGCTCTGGAGCGGGATTTTGAAGAAGTGGCTGCTTTCACTAGAGTCCTGAGAATTGAGAAGTTGGGGATTTCCCAAAATTTGATTTCTGCGGGCGAAAACAAGCTGTATGAGAATAATGTAGTCCTGGCAGATTCCTCCTTTTTTTCGCTTTTTGCCTATCATTTCCTGGAAGGCAATCCCCAGGAAGCACTTAAGAAACCATATACCGTGGTTTTGGAAAAAACCTTGGCGGAAAAACTTTTTGGCTCGGCAGAGGCTAGAGGGCAGGCAATCAAAATCGAAAACAACGATGGCATCAACGAATACGAAGTCACCGGAGTGATTGATGGAAGTTTGGGTAATTCCCACCTGGAAGCCAGCCTCTTTGTCTCTATGAACAGTGCTGGAATTGGTGAATATGTCCTCGAAAACGATGTTTGGGCAGGGAATAACTTTACCTCTACTTATATCCGACTTTTGCCCGGCACTGATCCTGTTGGATTAGAAAGCAAATTGCCCCTTTTCCTGAAAAAGTATGGGGAAGAAGAGCTTCGAAGCCTTGGCATGTCCAAAAATCTGGTACTTCAGCCCGTTAATGAAATTCATACCTTCAATGGGTACGATATCGAAATGGCGGAGGTCATCAGCCCAACCTTTCTTTATGTATTGTTTTGTATTGCAGTTCTGATTCAGGTAGTTGCATGTATCAACTTTATGAATTTGGCGACTGCCAAGGCCACAAAGCGGGGCAAAGAAGTCGGAGTTAGGAAAGTAATCGGTGCGAGCAAAACAAATCTCATAACCCAGTTTTTAGGAGAATCTCTCCTGCTCGTCTTGATCAGTTCCGCCTTAGCGGTTTTGATTTTTAGTATTCTGCTTCCATTTTTAAACGGACTTACAGGAGCCACCATTGGAAGTGAAATATTCCTAAACTGGAGCAGTTGGCTGATTATTGCCGGAATCGTACTGGCTACAGGGTTATTGGCCGGAGTTTATCCTGCGTTTTACCTGACTTCTTTCAATACTGTTAAAATTATGAAAGGAGATTTCACCAACAGGATTTCTGCTACACGTATTCGGCAGGCGATGGTAGTGACCCAGTTTGTTTTTTCAATTATCCTGATTTCCGGAGTGACTGTGATTCAGCGTCAGATGAACTTCCTCAATACCATGGACCTTGGATTTTCCAAAGAGCAGAGATTGATTTTCAGCTTTTATTCAACAGAATCCAAGTCGCAAATGGATGCGTTTGTCGATGCTGTGAGGCAGTTTCCAGAGGTAGATCAGGTGAGCAAAACCAATAATTACCCCAGCCAGTTTGTCTTCAATGACGTGGGAGTCTATCTGGAAGGGGGAGACATGAACTCCGCCAAAAACGCTCAGTTCATGGTAAGCGACCAGTTTTTTGTTCCTGTGCATGGCATTACATTGATCAGTGGAAGAGACCTAAACAAGGGAGATGTGGGGAAAGTCCTGATCAATGAGCGGCTGATGGCCGAACTGGGCCTAACGACTGAATCAGCCTTGGGGACCAAGCTGTTCAGTCAGTATGGTGATGAACCGACTTATGTAGAAGTAGCCGGAATCATGAAGGATTTCCACTACAATTCCCTGCATGAGCAGATCAAGCCCTTTATGATCGAATATACCGAACATGCGGGTCGTCTCAACCATTTGGTGATTTCAATGAACAGTGATAACTATCAGACGATTCTTGGAAAACTTGAGTCGGTTTGGAGTCAATTGATGCCACATACGCCTTTTGATTATTCCTTTTTAGATCAGGAAGTGGAGCAACAATATGCCAAGGAACAGTTGCTTTCTAGGGTGATCAGCATTTTTACCCAAATGACCATCTTCATCTCTTGTTTGGGACTGCTTGGTCTGGCAGCTTTTAGCGCTGAGCAGCGAAGGAAGGAAATCGGTGTCCGGAAGGCTTTGGGTGCAACGGT
>DATIAI010000582.1:0-5048 GCA_035458065.1 Algoriphagus sp.
AGCCGACCTTTTGGCTGGACCCTATCGTGCTAAAATCAACGCTGCAACAATGCTTGGCCAGTCTAAAAATGCCATGCAGGCCGAGATCGATGCAGCCTGTGAGTTTATTGACTTCCTTCGATTCAATGTCAAATACATGTGCGAAATTTACGCACAACAGCCTCCTGTTTCGGGAAATGGGGTTTGGAATCGCTTGGAGCAAAGACCACTCGAAGGTTTCGTTTTTGCCTTGACCCCATTCAACTTTACAGCAATCGCCGGAAATCTTCCGTCTTCAGCGGCACTGATGGGAAATACGGTGGTTTGGAAGCCTGCCTATACCCAGATCTACTCAGCGAATGTGTTGATGGAAGTTTTCAAAGAAGCTGGCGTTCCTGACGGAGTGATTAACCTGATTTTTGTGGACGGCCCTACTGCCGGAGAAATCATTTTTAAACATCCTGATTTTGCAGGAATTCACTTTACAGGTTCAACCGGTGTATTCCAGCATATTTGGAAAACTATCGGAGAAAACATCAACCGCTACAAATCCTATCCAAGAATCGTCGGAGAAACCGGCGGGAAGGACTTTGTCCTGGCGCACAAATCTGCAAATCCAAAGGCGGTGGCAGTTGGCTTGGTTCGAGGGGCTTTTGAATATCAGGGGCAAAAATGCTCTGCAGCTTCAAGGGCTTACATTCCATCCAATCTTTGGGAGGATGTGAAAAAATACATGATCGAGGATCTGGCAACCATCAAAATGGGCGGCACAGAAGACTTCACCAATTTTGTGAATGCGGTGATCGATGAGAAGTCCTTTGACAAAATCGCCAAGTACATAGACAATGCAAAAGCCGCTCCGGGAGTTGAAATCGTCGCCGGAGGAAAGTACGACAAATCCAAAGGCTACTTCATTGAGCCAACAGTTATCCTTACTCAGGATCCGATGTACACGACAATGTGTGAGGAGATTTTTGGGCCGGTATTGACGATCTATGTCTATCACGAGGAGCACTTCGAAACAGTACTTGAGTTGGTGGATCAAACCTCTCCTTATGCTTTGACGGGTGCGATTTTCTCTCAAGACCGATATGCAGTAGAACTTGCAACGCAGAAACTGAGAAACGCCGCCGGCAACTTCTACATCAATGACAAACCAACAGGAGCCGTAGTTGGCCAGCAACCATTTGGTGGCGCCAGAGCTTCAGGAACCAATGACAAGGCGGGATCAATGATCAATTTGTTGCGTTGGGTTTCTCCCCGAACGATCAAGGAGACCTTTGTTTCCCCGGAGGATTATCGTTATCCGTTTTTGGGGGAAGATTGAGGTTTTTAAGCTTCCAAATTGAAAAAGTCCTGAAGTTATTTTCAGGACTTTTTTTGTGAAATGAAAAAGGAAGAGTCTGAATCTTTAATCCTTATCTGATCGATATTTTCTTCAGTCTGTTTACTAATAGGGAAGGTACAAATCTCAGTTCCAGATGGTTCAATAACTATATTTAAGTTTTTAGAAATATCTAACTTTTCGAGTTGAACTTCATTTTTGCCAAGAATGGCAACTTCACTTAATGTTACTCTTGAATTACCCGTATTGATGATTCGAATCTTTATTTGTTTGGGACCAGCATTCACTTTTCCGCCAACTAATACAAAGCTTCCTGAAGTCAATTCAAAACCTATTTTTAAGGACTTTTTGGTTTCAATCTCAAATCTGGTCTGATCTCTTTCGGATGTTTGTTTTGCAATTTTGAATGAAAAGTAGGAGATTAAAAGAGCTAGCCCTGAAATTATTAATGCTATGATTGAAATAGAAGCTGGGGATAATTCCATTTAGTATTTTAATATGTACCAGGGAATTTACAAATAAAAAAACGGCTGAATTTCTCCAGCCGCTCGTAAATCGTAAATCCGAAATCGTAAATCAAGTATACATCGCTCCATTCACATGAAGCACCTGACCTGAAATGTAACTGCTCATGTCAGAGGCCAAAAACACACAGGCATTAGCCACTTCTTCGGGCTGTCCACCACGCTTCATCGGGATTCCGTCTCTCCAGCCTTGTACGGTTTTCTCGTCCAATACTTCAGTCATCTCAGTTTCGATAAATCCAGGTGCTACCGCATTGCAGCGGATATTTCTTGAACCTAGTTCCAGCGCGACTGATTTGGTGAAACCGATGATTCCTGCTTTCGATGCAGCATAATTTGCCTGACCAGCGTTGCCTTTTACACCTACAACCGAAGTCATGTTGATGATCGAACCTGCCTTGGCTTTCATCATGGTTCGAGAAGCCGCCTTCACGGTATTGAAGCAGGACTTTAGATTCACATTCATGATTTCGTCCCAAGCTTCTTCGGTCATTCTCATGAGCAAATTGTCCCGGGTAATTCCGGCATTGTTGACCAAGATGTCCAAGCCTCCAAAATCAGCCACCACATCAGTAATCAATTGCTCGGCAGCCTTAAAATCCGAAGCATCAGATCTGTATCCTTTGGCTTTGATTCCAAATGCAGCCAATTCTGCTTCCAAAGCTTGGCCCTTTTCTACGCTGGATAAAAAAGTGAAGGCGACATTTGCCCCTTCGAGCGCAAAACGGATGGCAATAGCTCTTCCGATTCCTTTAGAGGCTCCTGTGACCAAAGCGGTTTTTCCTGAAAGTAATCCCATGAAGTGTAAAATTTTGTTTGGCCAAAATTAGAAAAAAAGCCCGGACTTCCGCTTTTCGTCGCCTCTCCGAATCGGTTTTTACCTGAATACCAAAGAATTAATCCTTCAAAAACAGGAATTGCAAAAGATTAGATGTGAAATTGAAGAATCCTTAAAATATTAAACCAAAAACCATAAATTATTCATCCTGAGTGGCTTTTCGATTCAAAAACACAAAGAATTTCCGATTTTTTTCTGAAGCCAAAAGACCTATTTTTGCAGAGTTTCAATTGTAATCAAACCCATTTTAGATATGTCTTCGACAAAATTTGACTTGATCGTGCTGGGAAGCGGTCCGGGAGGATACGTTGCCGCGATTCGCGCTTCTCAACTCGGCCTCAAAACTGCCATCGTAGAAGCTGCCGAGCTTGGCGGTATTTGCCTTAACTGGGGCTGTATCCCAACCAAAGCTTTGCTGAAAAGCGCTCAGGTTTTTGAATACATCAATCACGCTGCTGATTATGGAATTTCGGTAAAAGGTGCTGAAGCTGACTTCTCAGGAATGGTTAAAAGGAGCCGAGGCGTAGCAGATGGCATGAGCAAAGGCGTTACTTTTTTGATGAAAAAGAACAAAATCGAAGTCATCTCTGGTTGGGGCAAAGTACAACCCGGCAAAAAAATCGAAGTGGCTGATAAAGACGGAAAAAAGACCGTCTATTCAGCAGACAATATCATCATCGCTACAGGTGCAAGATCCCGTGAGTTGCCTTCCTTCAAAATTGATGACAAAAAAATCATCGGCTATCGAAAGGCAATGACACTGGAAAAGCAGCCTAAGAAAATGGTTGTGGTCGGTTCCGGTGCCATCGGTGTTGAATTCGCCTATTTTTATTCTGCGATTGGTACAGAGGTGACCATCGTCGAATTCATGGATCGTATCGTGCCCGTAGAAGATGAAGAAGTGTCAAAAGCTTTGGAAAAAATCTACAAAAAGGCTGGGATGAAAATCATGACTTCTGCTGAAGTTACTTCCGTGGATACAAAGGGGTCTGGCTGCAAGGTCACAGTGAAGTCATCAAAAGGTGAAGAAATCATCGAATGTGATATTGTGTTATCTGCCGTGGGAGTAGTTTCCAATCTGGAAAACATCGGACTGGAAGATGTGGGCATCTTGGTAGAAAAAGGCAAAATCAAAGTGGACGAGTACTACAAAACCAATATGCCAGGCTATTATGCTATTGGAGATGTGGTTCCAGGCCCGGCTTTGGCACACGTAGCTTCTGCCGAAGGGATCATCTGTGTAGAAAAGATCGCTGGCCACCATCCGGATCCTTTGAATTATGGAAACATTCCGGGTTGTACCTATTGCTCTCCGGAAATCGCGTCTGTTGGATTTACAGAAGCTAAAGCCAAAGAAGCTGGATACGAGGTGAAAATCGGCAAATTCCCATTCTCAGCATCAGGAAAAGCTTCCGCTGCCGGAGCAAAAGACGGGTTTGTGAAACTTGTTTTCGATAAAAAATACGGAGAACTCCTCGGCGCACACATGATCGGAGCAAACGTGACGGAAATGATCGCAGAAATCGTAGCCATCCGAAAGCTGGAAACCACTGGCCACGAATTGATCAAAACCGTTCACCCTCACCCAACCATGTCGGAGGCTATCATGGAAGCCGCAGCTGCTGCTTACGATGAGGTAATTCACCTTTGATCAAATAAATTTTTAAATAAATGGACACCAGGCTTAAACAATCAGCCTGGTGTTTTATTTTTAAGAGCATTCCACCTCAACCCATTGACTTTTGCAGGAAGATGAACTAATTGCCGGCCTTAGAGCCAAGGACCGAAAAACTACCGAATATCTCTACGAAAAGTACTCGAGAGCATTATTTGCGGTGATTGCGCGTATCATTTCTGATCGGGACATTGCGGAGGAAGTTTTCCATGATGCATTTATTAAAATCACCCGGAAAATAGAATCCTACGAGGAGTCTAAAGGCCGCTTGTATACCTGGATGGCAAATATTTGCCGTAATTCCGCCATTGATAAATTGCGGTCCAAAGAAATTTCCCAATCCGGTAAGACCAACACAATTGACGACTTCGTATATGGACTCGAAAGTCAGTCCGGAACTATGGAGCAGGTAGAGGCGATAGGAGTCAAAGAGTTGATGAATGATCTCAACGAGGATCAAAAGTTCATAATTGAGTATATTTATTTCAAAGGTTACACCCATTCTGAAGTCTCGGAGGAGTTTGACATTCCTCTCGGAACCGTCAAATCCCGCGTCAGGGCAGCACTTCAAGTATTGAAAAAAAACATAGATAAGATTTAGCGTGAACATCCAAGAATATATCGAATCAGGCAAACTGGAGCTCTTCCTGCTGGGAGAGTTGACCGAGCGTGAGCGAGAGGAAGTGA
>DATIAI010000583.1:0-3319 GCA_035458065.1 Algoriphagus sp.
ACCCATGCGGTCTTCTTCGATTATGACAAAGATGGGGATCTCGATGTCTATCTCCTGAACAATTCCTACCAGGCGATCGGCTCATTCAACAAAATGCAAAACGAGCGGATCAAGCGTGATCCTGTCGGTGGAGATAAACTGTTTCGAAATGACGGAGACAAATTTACCGATGTCAGTGAGGCTGCTGGAATCTACGGTTCGATTATCGGTTTTGGACTAGGCATTACCATCGGTGATGTCAATCAGGATACCTGGTCGGACATTTTCATTTCCAATGATTTTTTTGAAAAAGACTACCTCTACATCAACAATCAGGACGGTACTTTTACCGAATCACTCGAAAGCTCCATGCGGTCCATCAGCGCCGCTTCCATGGGTGCTGATATTGCAGATATTAACGGGGATGGCCTTTTGGACATTTTCGTCACAGACATGCTGCCGGAGCCACTTTCCCGACTGAAGCAGGTGACGACTTTCGAAAACTGGGACAAATTCCAGTTTAACAAAACGCATAGTTACCACTACCAATTTTCCCGCAACATGCTCCACGTCAACAATGGAGACGGTACGTTCAGCGAGATGGGCCGACTTGCCAACATGGAAGCGACCGATTGGAGTTGGGGAGCCTTGATTTTTGACATGGACAACGACGGCCGCAGGGATCTATTCGTGGCAAACGGAATCTATCAGGACATAACTGATCTCGATTACCTCAATTTCATCGATGATGAAGAGACCAAGATCAAAATCATTTCTCAGGATGGGGTGGATTACAAAGCACTGATCGATCCCATTCCGATCAATCCAATTCCAAATTATGCCTTCCGAAATCTGGGTGATTTGAAATTTGAGAACATGGCCCAAGCTTGGGGTCTGGGTCAACCGATTCATTCCAATGGTGCCGCTTATGGTGATTTGGATAATGACGGCACCTTGGACTTGGTCGTGAGCAACGTGAACAAACCTGCTCAAATCTTCAAAAATCAGGGAAAATCGCAGAATACGGGGCAACATTCCATTCAGTTTCAACTGATCGGGAAAGGCAAAAACACCCAAGCAATCGGCACTCAAATCCGGGCTAAATCGGGAGACAAAATCTTCTATGCCGAACAGATGCCCAATCGAGGCTTCCAGTCTTCTGTCGATCCAAAAATAACTTTGGGGCTTGGTGAGATCACCCAATTGGAATCCATCGAGGTACTCTGGCCCGACGGAAAATTCACGGAACTCAAAAATCAGTCTGTGGACCAACTTTTAACTTTAAAGTGGGAGGAAGCCACTGACCTGCCGGAGGGCAAAACTTTCTTTGAAAAGCCTGCGGGATCCAAATTTGAAAAGGTGGAAAATCTGGGTCTAGAATTCATTCATTCAGAAAATTCCTACGTGGACTTCGACCGCGATCGGTTAACCTATTTTATGTTTTCCACGGAAGGGCCTGCTTTTGCAAAAGCAGATGTCAACGGAGACGGCTTGGAAGATCTCTTTTTTGGAGGAGCCAAGACTTTCTCCGGAAAGCTTTTCTTAACTGACCGCTCTGGAAAGTACAAAGAAAGTTCTCAGGCAGCATTTATGGAAGATGTACTTTCTGAGGATACAGACGCTTTGTTTTTCGATGCAGATGGGGATGGAGATATAGATCTGTTTGTCACTTCAGGCGGAAATGAATCAGGCTTTGGCTCGCCAGAATTGGCTGATCGACTGTATATCAATGACGGCAAAGGCAATTTTTCCAAAAATTCACAAGCCGGTTTTGCTTCAGTTTTTGGAAGCAGCAGCACTGTGAAACCAATCGATATCAACGAAGACGGGGCTTTGGATTTGTTTGTAGGAGGGAGATTGGTTCCATTCACCTATGGCGCTCCGGCAAGCAGCCAACTTTGGATCAATGACGGCAATGGCAATTTCACTGAGCAGTCTGCGACTATTGCACCAACTCTGAAAGACCTGGGAATGGTCACCGACGCTCAGGTTTTGGACTGGGATGGAGACGGAAAAAGCGATCTCGTGGTGGTGGGTGAATGGATGGCCCCAACCTTTCTCAAAAATACCGGAGGTAAGCTCCAAAAGGTAGAAATGCCAAACTTGGCCAACCTTAAAGGATGGTATCGGGTAGTTGAAATCGGAGATTTTGACGGAAACGGCTTACCTGATTTGGCCTTGGGAAATCACGGACTCAACACCCGATTTAAGGCATCAGCAACATCACCGGTAAGAATGTTTTTAAACGATTTTGACCAAAATGGATCCATCGAGCAAATCTATTCTCAAAAAATCGGCGAAGTCCAGGTGCCATACACCCTAAAGCACGAACTGGAAAGACAAGTACCGGGCATTAAGAAAAAGTATATTCGCTATGCCGATTACAACAACAAATCTCTGGAAGAGATATTCCCCAAAGAAGTCATTGAGAAATCGATCATACAGGAAGTAAACAATCTGGAATCGGGAATTCTGCTGAACAAAGGCAGTGGAAATTTTGAATGGAAGCCTTTCCCAAGAATGGCACAAAGGTCCTGGACTTTTGCCATTCAGGTACTTGACATCAACGAGGACGGGAAACAAGACTTGATTCTTGGAGGAAATCTGGCCCAGATTAAACCGGAAATCGGGAAGTTTGACGCGAGTTTTGGTGAAGTTCTGATTGGAAAGGGTGACGGAACTTTTGATTTTATCCCAAACCGCGAGCATGGATTAAAGCTCGAAGGAGACGTCAGAGCTTTTTCTCTTTTGGGAGATAAGCAGATTTTGGTGGTAAAAAACAGCGCAGGAGCTGAGATTTGGAAATTCTGATGTTACGGAAGATTGAAAGAATTTGCTGGCTTTTCTCTGCTGGAATTTTTCTTTTTTCCTGCCAAAATGAGGAAAAGAAAGAGTCTCCGCTCTTCACCTTACTTTCTGAGGAGCAAACCCGGATTTCTTTTCAAAATCAACTGACATCTACCCCCACAAACAACATTCTCGAATACCTCTATTTCTACAACGGAGGCGGGGTTGCAGCCGGAGACATCAACGGAGACGGATTGGTAGACCTTTATTTCACAGGCAACCAAGTCTCCAACAAACTCTATCTGAACAAAGGCAACTTCCAGTTTGAAGACATCACTGAATCAGCTGGAGTTAGCGGAGACGGAGGTTGGTCTTCAGGGGTTACCATGGCAGATATCAATGGGGATGGTCTACTCGACATCTACGTTTGTCAAGTCGGCTCTTTGCCCGGAATTGATGGTAAAAACAAACTTTACCTAAACCAAGGACAAGGGAAATTTCTTGAGACAGCGGCTGAATACGGGATAGACTTCAAAGGCTATAGCACGCATTC
>DATIAI010000584.1:0-2190 GCA_035458065.1 Algoriphagus sp.
AGGAGTCCGCCACCGCCAACAGGAGCTATGACAATTTCGAGATTAGGCTGATCCTCCAGTAACTCCAGCGCGCAAGTGGCTTGTCCTTCGATCACATCCAAGTGATCAAAAGGAGGAATAAAAACTGCTCCAGTCCTCTCGACGACCGATTCAAGGGTAGTTTCACGTGCTTTGAGAGTGGGTTCGCACTCGATTATCTCACCGCCATACCCTTTGACTGCTTTCTTTTTAATCTCGGGAGCGTTGGAGGGCATGACAATGTACGACGGGATTCCCGCCACACTTGCTGCCCGAGCAAGAGCAGCGGCATGATTACCCGAACTGTGAGTTGCTACGCCTTTGGCTCGTTGCTCGGGAGTAAGTTTCATGACCGCATTGGCAGCACCACGGGCTTTGAAAGCGCCGACTTTTTGGAAGTTTTCGCATTTGAAAAAAATCTCACAACCTGCAATCTCATTGATTGCGGTAGATGTAAGAATTGGGGTGCGATGTATAAAAGGCTGGATGCGGGCATGCGCCGCTCTGATATCGGAGAGGGTGGGAAAATTCATAGTGTAAAGATATGAGAAGGGAAATACAATGGAAATACTGTTGAAATAGACTTTGCTTCGCAAAGTGAAGTTGGACCAAATTGAAGGTTCAGAGTTTGAATCGGCTCAAAAAGAACGAAATTTCGATAGAATACGGCTCACTTCTCCTTTTGTTTGAGCCGTATTTCTATATAAATTGAGCCGATTAAGGGGAATAAAGTCAGCTATGAAAGAAACTCAAAGAGAAATATTGTCCATCATTCAGGACTTAAAAAAAGTCTCTAGGCAGGAAATAAGTAATAAGGTTTCCTTTGATTCAAGTCCTGCTACGCTCAAAAGGTTAATTCAAGGCCTTTTGGATGAAGATTGGATTACTACCGAGGGAAAGGGAAGGGCAACTGTTTATCTTCCTTCTCCAAGGTCGGAAATCAGTTTTCCAATAGATTTGGAAACTTACTTTAAAAAAGAACAGGATGATCGGGTTATCAAAAAGCAATTCGATTTTAAGGTGTTTGAAAAGTTGGCCAAAATCCAAATTTTTTCTTCAGATGAAGCTAGTGCTCTGGAGAAAATTCATGAATCGTTTAAGAAAAGAGTTTCCGATTTGTCTCCGAATGAATACCAAAAGGAAATGGAGCGCTTGGCGATTGACTTAAGTTGGAAATCCTCTCAAATTGAGGGCAATACTTATTCCCTACTTGAAACCGAGATTCTATTAAAAGAAAAGAAAACTGCTTCCGGAAAGACTAAAGATGAAGCAATTATGCTACTCAATCACAAGGAGGCGATTGACTTTTTGGTTTCAAAAAAGGACTATTCCGAGCAAGTTTCTGTCAGAGTTATCGAAGATTTACATAGCATTTTGGTAAAGGAACTTGGAATCGGAAAAAATATCCGAAGAAGGCGAGTTGGGATTACGGGAACAAATTACCAGCCTTTGGATAATGAATTTCAGATCAGAGAGGCATTGGAAGAAACGTGTCGACTTATTAACTCATCTAAATCCGGATACGAGAAAGCTTTTCTTGGGCTTTTATTAATCTCCTATATCCAGCCCTTTGCTGATGGAAACAAGCGGACGGCAAGGATTCTTTCGAATGCCATTCTTTTAGCAAATGAATTTTGCCCCATATCCTTTAGAACCGTCGATCCACTTGACTACAAAAAGGCCATGCTTGTATTTTATGAACAGACTAACTTAAGTCCGATGAAGCACATATTTATCGAGCAAGCTGAGTTTGCTGTGAAGACTTATTTTTGACCGAGATTCGGCTCAAAGGAAACCAAAAAACTGCCAAATACGGCTCAATTTCTTTTGGCTTTGAGCCGTTTTTTCATCTAAAGTGAGCCGAGTGCTTTCTATTTTCACCCGACAAAGTCGGGTCTATTTCTACTGTATTTCAATCTATTCTTTCCACCGAAAACTCTTTTCATCTATCGCCCGCATCGTACACAGAATCCCATCCAGATGATCATATTCATGCTGAATCAATTCTGAAATCGCTCCTTCGACCCTCCAAGATTGCTTTTGCCAGTTTTCGTTCCGGTATTCCATTGTTAGCGATTGGTGACGCTTCACATTGACCAAGAGATTGGGAAAGCTCATGCAGTCATCCCACAGCTCGAATTTTTCATCGCTTAGGTTTTTCAACTCCGGATT
>DATIAI010000585.1:0-8916 GCA_035458065.1 Algoriphagus sp.
AAAGTAAAGTTGAAGGACTGATGCAAAACCCTGAATTGGTGGAAGCATTGGGAAAAAATATGAAAAAGTTGGCTAAGCCGGATGCGGCAAATGCCATTGTGAATGAACTGGAAAAACTGGTCAAATGACATTCAAAGGGATAAATAAGGTGTACTTCCTCGGAATCGGCGGCATAGGCATGAGTGCCTTGGCTCGATGGTTCCGTCATGAGGGCTATCCTGTTGCGGGATACGACAAGACTCCTTCTCCTTTGACCGAAGAGCTGGAAAAAGAAGGAATGGTGATCAGTTTTACCGATTCTGCTGCCGATGTTCCTTTTGACTTCACTACCAATCCGGATGAAGTATTGGTAGTATGGACTCCGGCAATTCCAAAAGACAGTGTGCTTTTGAATTTCTTTCAGGCGCATTATCAGCTGAAAAAAAGATCTGAGGTTCTTGGTATGATCACCAAGGATTTCTATACCATCGCTGTTGCGGGAACTCACGGAAAAACAAGCACTTCTTCTTTGGTAGCTCATCTGCTGAAGTCTGCCGGCAAACAGGTAGCTGCATTTTTGGGTGGAATTACTCAGAACTACAACAGCAACTTGATTTTGCCTGGCAAATCCAAAGAAGCTACACTCGTGGTAGTCGAAGCGGATGAGTTTGACCGCTCTTTCCTCCGCCTTCATCCCAACGAAGCTGTGGTCACCAGTGCGGATCCTGACCACCTGGATATCTATGGAGACGAGGCTACCATTCTGAATGGATTCCGCGACTTTATCAAGTTGGTGGACAAAAAAGGCAAACTCTATATCCAAACGCATGCTTGGTATCGCTTAGGTGAAAATCTTGGAATCAGCGCAGGAATCAGAGAATATGGCTTGCGTTCTTCAGGAATTCATGCTGAAAATATCATTGCCAAACCGGGAATTTTCCTCTTCGACTACGTCGGTTCAAAGGTTCAGATCAAAGGATTGGAGCTTCATATTCCCGGATTCCATAATGTGGAAAATGCCCTTGCTGCTATTGCTATTGCCGTGGATCATGGAGTCACTGAGGAGCAGATTAGAGTTGGGATCAAATCTTTCCGTGGCGTGAAGCGAAGATTTGAGATTCATTCTTCTGTGCCGGGACATATCTATATTGATGATTATGCCCACCACCCTGAAGAGATCAAGGCTTGTCTGAGCTCGGTGCGGGCAATGTATCCTTCGCAAAGGTTGACAGTGGTCTTTCAGCCCCATCTATTTACCAGAACAAGAGATTTTGCCCCGGGATTTTCCGAAAGCCTATCTCTGGCAGATGAAGTGGTTCTGCTTGATATCTACCCAGCCCGTGAGTTGGCAATTCCGGGAGTGACTTCCGAGATGCTTTTGGATGGAATCAAGGCTGGCAAAAAGACTTTGATAAATAAAGCCCAGGTAATGGATTACCTGAAGGAATCCCAACCTGAAGTCCTAGTGACTATGGGTGCGGGAGATATTGATCGATTGGTACCTGGCATTGCTGCCTGGATGAATTCAAGAACAAAATCAGAGAAAGCATGAAGTTCGCCAGACTGAAGAAACCGCTTGGATTTTTGACCCTATGCCTGGTTTTGGTTGGGTTTATCGGATTTGTGGAAAAGCAATCCCAGCTCAAAAGTTATGGTGGGTTGGAGATTGATTTGGAGGCAGTGAGTGGAGTGTATTTCGTCGAGGAAAAAGAAATTGAGAAGATCATTACTTCTGGTTTTCCGGAATTGAAAGCAGGACTTCCTATCACAGAAGTGCCACTTGGAGCTGTTGAAAAGAGACTTTCCGGGCATCCTTTTATCAAATCTGTTCAGGCAACTATCGAGCAGAAAGGAATTTTGAAGGTGAAAATCAACCAGCATGAGCCAATCGCGAGGATTGCCAGACCGATGGGTGCTGATGGATACATTACCACAGAAGGTCTGATCATTCCCACTTCGCCGACTTACACCAGCCGGGTGCTGATCCTCGAAGGAGATTATGCCGAGCAGTTGATGGATCAGGGTAGTGTAGAAGCCATGCCAGAACTGATGCCATTGATTCAGTTTGTCACCAAAAATGAATTTTGGAGTGCACAGGTGACTGAATTGGTGATCAATAAAAAAGACGACATCCGCCTGCATCAGCAAGTCGGAAAGCAAGTGATCGAGTTTGGAGATGCCCTTGATTTCGAGAGCAAATTCAGAAGGATCGAAGTGCTGTATAAAGAGATTTTACCGAGAAAAGGCTGGAATGCTTACGAGCGGATCAGCGTGAAGTTTAAAAATCAAATTGTTTGTGAATAAAGCTTGGATATGGAAAACGACAAACTAATTGTAGGGCTGGATATTGGGACTACCAAAATCTGTGCGATCATCGGACGGAAAAATGAGTTTGGAAAACTCGAGGTTCTCGGTATGGGCAAAGCAGTCTCTGATGGGGTGGATCGCGGCATCGTGACCAACATCGAAAAGACTGTTCACGCCATCCAAAAAGCCGTCGAGGACTGCTCCAACATGGCCGATGTGGACATTGCCGAGGTCATAGTCGGAATTGCCGGACAGCATATCCAGAGCAAAATCATGCACGGCAGCATCATGCGCCAGCCATCTGAGGACGAAATCACTGTTGAGGATGTGCAGCGTCTTTCGGCAGATATGCACAACATCGTCGTGCCACCGGGCAACAGCATCATTCACGTGATGCCGCAGGATTATACTGTGGACTACGAGGGTGGGATCAAAGATCCTGTCGGAATGGCGGGTACTCGTCTTGAGGCGGATTTCCATATCATCACCGCTCAGACTACCGCTATTCACAACATTAACAAATGCGTCAAGCGAGCGAATCTTGAATCCAAGCAACTGATCCTCGAACCTTTGGCGAGTTCACTTTCTGTATTGAGCGACGATGAAAAAGAAGCAGGAGTCTGCTTGGTGGATATCGGAGGCGGCACTACGGACATTGCCATTTTCTACGAAAACATCATCCGACATACGGCAGTAATTCCCCTTGGAGGAAATATCATCACGGCAGACATCAAGGAAGGCTGTATGCTGATGCATAATCAGGCAGAATTGCTGAAAACCCGTTTTGGCAAAGCTATCGCCGAGGAAGCAAACCCCAATGAAATCGTATCCATTCCCGGATTGAGAAACAGACATCCAAAGGAAATTTCCATTCGAAATCTCGCCTCAATCATTCAGGCCAGAATGGAAGAGATCATTGAGATCGTTCAGAATGAAATCATGCAAAGCGGCTACTATAAAAAGCTGGCGGGAGGAATCGTCCTGACCGGTGGTGGGGCCCAATTGCAGTGCATCTCCCAGCTATTCGAATACATGACCGGGCTGGATACCAGAATCGGATTCCCAAATGAGCATCTCGGCAAGTCGGTGATTGAGGATGTGAAAAGCCCGATGTATGCCACTTCGGTAGGGTTGGTTTTGGCAGGATTTAAATCCCTGGACAACCGGGAAGATGGCTACCTGAAAAGAAAAGCCAACACCGGCGTGAAGCCAAAAATCATGGTAAAGCGAGAAGCCATTGCCAATACCTTCTTTAAAGGAATCACAGACAGACTAAAAACATTAATCTCCGATGATATCGGCGAAACAAATAATTACTAGGGCTTATGATTGGGGAGGTAATCAGTCCTGCTGTTTACTTCCTTCTTTACCCTTTTTTCAAAACAACTAACAACTGAAAATTTTCACCAAACCATAAAATATGTCAGATAACATGAAAGATTACAGATTTGACCTCCCAAAAAATCAAAAATCAATTATCAAGGTAATTGGTGTGGGAGGAGGCGGTAGCAACGCCGTGAACCACATGTATGCCCAAGGAATCAAAGACGTGGAGTTTGTCGTGGTCAATACCGACGCGCAGGCCCTGAAGTCCAGTCCGGTTCCTTTGAGACTGCAATTGGGAGCAAACTTGACCGAAGGTCTCGGTGCAGGCGCCAATCCTGAACAAGGCAGAAATGCCGCTCTCGAATCTCAGGATGAGATCCGCGAGCTATTGGCCGACAATACCAAAATGGTATTCATCACTGCCGGAATGGGTGGAGGTACCGGTACAGGTGCTGCACCTATCGTGGCCAAAATCGCCAAAGAACTCAACATCTTGACTGTGGGTATCGTGACTGCCCCATTTATGTTTGAAGGCAAAAAGAAAATGGCTGTAGCCCAGTCCGGAATTGAGTCTTTGAGAGAAAACTGTGACACAGTCTTGGTCATTCTCAACGACAAACTCAGAGAAATCTACGGCAACCTGGCTATTCGTACTGCTTTCAGCAAAGCGGATGATATCCTGACTACTGCGGCAAAATCAATAGCAGAAATCATCACGATTCATCAGGATGTAAACGTCGACTTTGAAGATGTGAAAACTGTCATGAAAGAGGCGGGTGCTGCCGTAATGGGCTCTTCTACTGAGGAAGGCGAAGGACGTGCTATACGTGCTGCCGGCGCTGCTATTTCTTCTCCATTGCTCAACAATGTGGACATCAAAGGCGCTCAGAAAATCCTTCTTTCTATCATGTCCGGTGAAGATGAGGAACTTTCTATGGACGAACTCAGCGAAATTACCGAATACATCCAGGAGAAAGCCGGTGATAATGCTGAAGTTATCTTCGGCCAGGGTATCGATCCTGAGCTTGGTAAAGCTATCCGTGTGACGGTAATCGCTACCGGTTTTGAAATGGACAAACTTTCAGACAAACCGAGAAACAGAGAGTTTTCTGCTCCCGTTTCTGCATTTGCCAACCCGGTAGCAAGCACTCCTGTGCCTACTCCTGAAGTGGTGAAAACAGTCATCAACCTGGATTCTGGCAAGAGCCAGCAGGTGAAAGAAGAGCCGATATCTGGTGGTTCTACCTTTACTTTCAATTTGCCAAAAGTACCTGCTGCTGCAGCCCCTGCAAAGCCAATTGAAGAAGAGAAGGATGAATTTGTTTTTAGTGTAGCTCCTATCAAGGAAGAAAAAGAAGAGCCGAAGTTTGAAGCTCCTGAGCCTGAGAAAATCATTCACGATCTCTATAATGAGTCTGACAAGAAAACTCAAGTTTTGCCTAAAGAATCAGAGCCGGTGCCACAGGTATTTGCCAACGATTACTATGAGCAAATGAAGCAAAAGGCGATTCAGCGTGCTCACGAGCGGTTTGAAAAACTGAAGGGTAACCGTGTTTTCAATCCAAGCCCTGATGAATTGAAGGAGAAAATGAACGTGCCGGCTTATCAGCGCAAGAATGTAGTGCTCAATGAGCCTCAGCACAGTTCAGAGCCTGCCATAAGCAAATACAATCTGAATGACGAGAACGAGATTCTCGGCAATAACAGATTCCTGCATGATAATGTGGACTAAGTTCTAAAACTCAAGCAGCATGTCTGCCTGGGTATGAAGCAAGTCCACATAAAGCCTGTTGGTGAGCAGGTTATCTGACATATTTTGCTCGATTTTAGCAAGCTTCGGCTTGAGAGCGAGGACGTTCATACCCAGATAATGGAAGATGTCGGTGAGGTGGCTCAAAGCGATGCCACCCCCGCCTATTCCTGATGATATTCCCACCAAAGCACATTTTTTATTCCGAAATGTATTCGGATAGGTCATTCCGTCGATGAATGATTTGAGAATTCCGGGAAAAGAACCGTTGTATTCCGGTACGATGAAGACAAACTTCTTCCCTTCTTTGACACGGCTGTGAAAAGCATTGTAGCCTTCATTTTTCCCGTTGTTTTCATACAGCGCTGTCGCGATAAAATCAGCCGGCAAATGCTCCAGTTCCAATATTTCTGATTCAGCACCCCGTTCTCTGAGGATAGCCTGATAAAGTTCTGCAATGACTTTTGAAACCGAGTTTTTACGGTTGGTGCCTACGATGATTTTGACCATTGGGGTGGATTTTCTGTCTCCTATACAAGCAAGTAGGGTGAAAAGTTCTCAGCCTGAACCAAAATCCTATATTTGCCGTAAATCAGCCAAAAAATATGGACTACCTCACGCAAATTCAAGACGCTGTTTCATTTATTCAAAAGTTACATCCTTCCTCCGTTCCGGTTGGAATTATTTTAGGTACCGGGCTGGGTAGCCTGGGAAACCAAATCGATATCGAGCTTGAAATAGATTACAAAGACATCCCTCATTTTCCGGTTTCTACAGTTGAGAGCCACTCCGGGAAATTGATTTTTGGTACTCTATCCGGGAAAAAAGTAGTCGCGATGAAAGGCCGTTTTCATTATTACGAAGGCTATTCGATGAAGGAAGTCACTTTTCCGGTACGGGTGATGAAAAAACTCGGAGTCAACACCTTGCTTGTTTCCAATGCCTCGGGTGGCTTGAATCCAACTCAGGAAGTGGGAGATGTGATGATAATCAATGATCACATTAACCTGTTTTCGGAAAACCCATTAAGAGGGAAAAATTATGATGAACTCGGACCGAGATTTCCTGATATGAGTGACGCATATTCTCTCGACTTGATCGGAAAGGCTATGAAAATAGCCGTAAAACAAGGAATCAAACTTCATCAGGGAGTCTATGTCGGGGTAGAGGGTCCAAACTTGGAAACTCCGGCAGAATACAGGTACTTAAGATTCATCGGAGGAGATGCGGTGGGAATGAGCACTGTACCGGAAGTATTGGTGGCAAGGCATTCCGGAATGGAAGTTTTCGGGATCTCGGCAATTACAGATTTGGGAGTAGAAGGTCGGATCCACAAGGTGGACATCGCTTATGTACTCGCAGCAGCTGCCAAAGCCGAACCGGTGATGAGTCTTGTTCTGCGGGAGTTGGTAGCCCAGCTTTAACTTTAGCTTTCCTTTTTACATTATCAGTCCTGCTTCTTATGAGGCAGGATTTTTTTTGAAATGCCTTATATTTCTATCTTCTTCAAAGAAGTGTTCCGATTTAAGAGATAGGCAAAAGGAAAGCAGATTCCCCGTCCGGTTTTGAAATGTTCACCTGTTTCATTAAACCATGGAACGAAATAATTTTTAGGCCATTTACAGCAATGGATTCTATTTTTTCAAAAAAATCAGTTTCTTGGTAGAGTTATGGGAAGATTTTTGGGATGTACTCTTTTACTTTTTTGGATTTTATCCAGTGCAGCTTTTGGGCAGACAGACTCCCTTTCTTTTTCTTTTGGCAAAAAAGAAGGAAATCACCTTACACCCTACATTTTAACCGGAAAAATCACCACAAAAGATGGAGGTAAACCGATCGAAGGAGTTGGAGTTCATGTGGATGGTTTGTTTACTGGAGTGAGTACAGACAGGTTTGGCACCTATTACCTGACCATTCCTCCGGGCGAGCATCGGGTTGCGTTTCGGCATATTTCCAATATTCCCATTTTCACAAAAATCCAGCTTTACGAAAATGCTGTGGTCAACCTGGAAATGGTGGAAAAGAGTTTTGAACTCGAAGGAGTCGTGGTGATGTCGGATGAACCAGACCGAAATGTGAGAAATCCGATCACCGGGGTGACAAAATTAACAACGATCGAATTGCGGGCAATTCCTGCATTTCTGGGTGAAGCTGATATTTTCAAAGGACTTCAACTGCTGCCGGGGGTCAGTTCGGTTGGTGAGGGCACCTCAGGCATAAACGTCCGCGGAGCCAAAGCAGACCAAAATCTCCTCCTAATGAACGAGGCCATTGTCCTCAGTTCCAATCACGCGCTGGGTTTTTTGTCAGGATTTAATACCGATGTGACCGAGAATTTCACACTGTATAAAGGAAATCTTCCTTCCAATTTTGGTGGGCGTGCGGGTTCGGCACTCAATATCCTGATGCGGCCGGGAAGTATGGAAAGCTGGCAGGGCCAATTGGGAATAGGAACATCAAATGGGAAAATCTTGGTTGAAGGGCCGGTGGTGAAGGACAAGGTTTCGGTGATTTTCGGAGGTAGGATATCGAATGTCAATTGGCTACTCAATCAAGCTAGGGACCTGGATATCCAAAATAGCAAACTGAACTTCTATGACGGCTATTTGGGTGTAAACTGGGATCTTGGAAAAGGGCATCAGATTGAAGCCAACACCTTGGTAACTGGAGATGACTTTCAGTTTTCCGATCAGTTTGGATACGAATGGGCCAACCGGATCAGTTCGCTGCGGTACAAGGGGATTTTATCGGATAATATTTCTGTCACAGCCCTCTTGGCAGACGGAAACTTTGACAATGCCTTTTTTGACCCTGAAGGAGTCGAAGCTGCCAAAGTGGAAAACGGGATGCGTTATCAACAGGGCAAGTTGTCTGCCACTTGGGCCAATGACAAACTCGCTTTGACAGGAGGCGTGGAAGGGGTTTATTACAAAGGAAAGCCCGAGCGGATTTTTCCATATGGGGAAAATTCTGCCGTTCAAGAGGAGCAGGTGGGAAAAGAGAGAGGTATGGAGGTTTCCGGATTTCTGTCTTTGGAATATGAAATAGGGGAATCCACGGGATTTGTAGCCGGGCTCAGATATTCGGGTTATTCTCAGTTGGGACCCGATACGGTGTACCAATACAACCCCAATGCACCGATCAGTGAAGGTGAGATAACTGGAGAAACGCCTTTTCCATCAGGAAAAATCAAGACTTACTCAGGTCTTGAGCCCAGATTTTCACTCCGTCAAAATCTTAATCCCACACTTTCGGTCAAACTAAGTTATGCCCGGCTTTTTCAATACATCCAATCGGTATCTAATACTTTCGGACCAACTCCGATCGATCTTTGGCAGCTGAGCACGACCTACATTCCACCCCAGCGATCGGATAATTTTTCCCTCGGGATATTTAAAAATTCCAAGGATAACAAGTGGGAGTATTCTATCGATGCATTTTATCGTACCAGTCAAAATCAGGTGGAATACCGCGATTTTGCGCAGATTTTCTTAAATCCACACCTGGAAACGGAGCTGGTTTTTGGAAATGGGGAAGCGTATGGAGCGGAATTT
>DATIAI010000586.1:0-2977 GCA_035458065.1 Algoriphagus sp.
AAGCAATTAGCAAGTCTAAATAATTCTGAAAAAGGTTTACCACGAATTAAAAGAGTAAAGCATATGAAAAAGAAAGGCCCCGAAAATTCGTGGCCTTTCTGATTCTACCAGGTTGTATGTTTGAGTTTAGGAAAAGCTCTAATAACGTCACTAAGACTAATTTGGCCTAATAGGTGGCCATCTTTAATGACAGGGAAACGTCTGATTTTGCATTCCAGAAATTTTTGTGCTGCGTCAAAAAGCGACATATCTGGAGACATGGTCAGTACATTGGTACTCATATGCTCTTTGACTTTGGCAGGAAATCTTACGGTATTGGTGTATTTCCCCCGAATGATCTCTGCCAGACAATCCCCTTCAGAAATAATTCCGACTAGGGCCCCGGATTCATCCAACACAGGACCGCCTGAAATTTTCCTTTTTGTCAATACTTCCAAAACTTGGTCTATTGAATCCTCAGGGTGAAAAGTGACCAAATTAGTACTCATGTGGTCTCTGACCAAAATCTGCTGGATTGGGGCTTTAGGCTCCACCTCTCTGACCCCTTGAAAACTTTTTACCATAGCTCATTATTTAAGGAAGAATAATAAGATACTGATTTTCAGAGAAAAGAATTATATGAAAGCAGAAATAAAAAATAATTCAATTATTTATTCCGAAAATTTGACAAAATACAGTTTATTATTTCAAATTATTTCTCAAAACTACAAAAGGCCTCCAATTAGAATCAGGAGCCTTATAAAGCTGGTCAAAAGCAAATGTCCCAACCAAAATATCCATATCTCCGTCCTGGTCGAGATCACCTTGACTTACTGTAAGCCAATGAAAATCAGGAGCATTTGCTAAGATGTAAGGTTCAAATTCCCTCTGGGAAACCTGTTTGAAATAAATCAGATTCTGCTTGGGCGATTGATTTTTTTGAGGAAAAAATGAAATGGCAATCAAATCGGATTTCCCATCCTGATCAAAATCCCCCACTTCCAATCCACTTGCTCCATGCATCGGATAAAACCAGCTTTCCTCGAAGGTTCCCGAACCATCATTTTCGAAAATCCGGACTCCATGGTAATTTTTCTGTATTTGCGAAAGATCGGCATTATCTCCGTTGACCAAAACCAAATCCAAATAACCATCGCCTGTCATGTCCAAGTATCGGAAATCACTGGAACCAAAAGCTGGCTGAAAGCCTAGTAATGTTTTTTCCCTGAATTTTCCTGAACCCTGATTTTCAAAAAGAACGATTGCCTCCTTGGCCTGGGTCATCAAAGCAAGAATATCCATATCGCCATCCTGATCAAAATCAACAGCTATCGACCTTCTGGCGCCAGGATTCTTCTTGAGAATCACTTCCTCAAAACCTCCTGCCGAGGACAAATACAAACTCAATTTCCCCAGATGATTTCCAAAATGGCTGATGAGATGATCCTCAATGCCATCGCCGTTCCAATCTGCATATTCGACATGGACTGGCCTCATCAGTTTTTCCTGAACTGAATTGGAAACCCAAGTCTGGCTTGATGAAGAATAATTGCCTAAAACACCTAGCGAATCATTGGCCGGATCCATCAATCCCATGGACAGAAGTTGGAAGGAATTATCATTTCCCCATTGAATTTCCACCGGAGCAACCGGTGTCGGGATGGAATCCAGTTGACGGAAATTATTTTTTGAATCCAACACAAAAAGCGATCGAAACCTGTGACCTAACCATAGATTGCCGCTTTGTGGATGAACTTTCAGCATGGTAGTGAGGCTGGATCGGACAAATGGAAAGTCCGGAACTTCCAACTCAAAGCCTGGAATTCCTTCTTTTGGAGTCAGTTTGTCGGCTTGAGGAAGGGGATTTTCGGGAGCATTTTCCAAATAATAAGTCAACAGCTTTTGCCAGTTTTGCTTCGTAATCAAAGGGATCTTGGAATAAATTCCATCTGGCACTCCTTCATCCTCGGGCAGTGCTGTTCCAAAATCCTCCTCCAAATACAAACCCATACGCTTTCGCATATCCGGAAGAACTTTGGTTTCCCAAGTCAATTTATCCAAAACCTCCGGTTCTGGTTTGAGATGACAGGCCGCGCAATACCCGTTTGCCAATTGCTCACCAGTCAGATCCAAGTCCGATTGCGCCAATTCCTGCAAATTAGGCGGGGGCTGTTTTCGCTCCGAAATAGGTCCACAACTCCACAACAACAATCCCAGACTCCACCCAATATAACTGCGCATCTTCTTTATAAAACGGCTTTAAACTCGTTGACCAAGGCTTGATCTACTCCAAAGTGCTTTGAAAAATCCAAAGGCATGGCTGAAAAGGAAAGCCCGGAATTGATAAATTGATTGGGACTAGACCTGGCAATTTTGCAGGAAGCATGGACTTCTTTCAAGAGTCCACTCTGCTTCAAGATCGGGACATGCTCTGCCTTAGTTCCTCCACCAGGCATGATTATTATACGGTTTGAAGCTTTTTGGAGCAAATCCTGAATCACCGGCAATCCTTCGGTCAGTGAGTTTTTTCCCCCGGAAGTCAAAATCCGCTGAAATCCCAAATGAATGATTTTTTCCAAGGAATCGTCCAGATCCAAAGATGCATCAAATGAGCGATGAAATGTGCAGGGTTTATTACCCACTGCCCGGAGCAACATTTGGCAGGCTGCCTCATTTACTTTTCCCTTTTCGTCCAAAACACCAAAAACAAATCCGTCCGCCCCAAGCTCACCCAAAAGCTGAATATCCTGTTTCATCACGATCAGCTCCTTTTGGGAATAAACAAAATCTCCTCCTCGCGGTCGGATCATGACAAATACAGGTATATCGACTTCACTTTTCAAAAAGCGAAGCATTCCCGCACTCGGGGTCTCTCCTCCTTCTGGGAAATTTGCGCACAACTCCAGACGGTCAACACCAAATTGAGCGGCTTCGAGTGCTCCCTGCAAATTGAAAACAGGAGCCTCCAATAGAATTTTACTCATGGCTTAAAATGACT
>DATIAI010000587.1:0-6220 GCA_035458065.1 Algoriphagus sp.
GTTTATGTGGAAAATCTACCAAGCTGACCGCAAAGACCATTTTACCCAACTCAGTTCAATTGCCAAGGTTCTGATGCTAGTGGGCACTCTCAGTATGGGATTTTTGTGATTTACGATTTTTGATTTACGATTCAGGCATCTTCGACATTCCTTATTCAGTGTTCGACATTCATTATTAATAAATTTCGAATTACAAACTTCGAATGTCGAATAATGAAGAGAAGGTCAATTGAACCCCTTTCATCTATCCTCAATCTTCCCACTCCAATTAGCAATTCCCTAGCATCTTCCCTATTTTCATGCAAATTTTCTAACAAATGCTGGAAAGTAAGGTATTGGTAATAAAAATCGGCTCGAATGTCCTCACTCAGTCCAACGGACTCCCGGACCTAGAGCGGATGCAGCATCTGGTCAATCAAATCCATGGGTTGATTTCCTCCGGGAAAAAAGTGGTGCTCGTCAGCTCGGGAGCTGTGGCTTTCGGCAGGCAGTCTATTTCCCTGCCCGAAAAACTCAACCCTGTTTTCAAAAAGCAGATCTGGGCCTCGACCGGTCAGATTCGTCTGATCAACCAATACCAGCAGTTTTTCGGAAACCTGAATCAGCATATTGCCCAGATTCTGGTAACAAAGGAGGATTTCCGCGACCGGAAGCATTATCTCAATATGAAAAACTGCATCGAAGCGCTGCTTCAGCAGGGAATTTTACCCATCATCAATGAGAATGACACAGTGACCATCACCGAACTGATGTTTACTGACAACGATGAACTTGCCAGTCTAACTGCAGCCATGATCAATGCAGATACGCTGATGTTATTGACGAATGTGGATGGGATTTTCACCGGAAACCCTTCCGATCCAGGTTCGGAGTTGGTAGAAAAAGTGGCTTTTTCCATGCCTGAAGTTTCGAATTACATCACTGCAACCAAGTCATCTTTTGGGCGGGGAGGGATGCTGACCAAATACACCATGGCCAAAAAATCTGCCGATTTGGGAATTCAGGTCATCATTGCCAATGGAAAGCGGGACGGGGTTTTGGACGAATTCAGGGCAAAAAACCTTCGTTGCACCTGGTTTGAACCGCAAAAAGTCAAGAATGCGCCAAAGAAATGGCTGGCACACGGGGCCCAATATTACAAAGGGGAAATCACGATCAATGATGGGGCAAAAAACTCCCTGTCTTCCTCGGTGATCCGGAGTCTTTTGCCAATAGGCATAACCAAAATCGAGGGGGAATTTACCAAAGGCGATATCCTCCTGATTCGTGATGAAACGGGCCACAAAACCGGGCTTGGCAGAGCGGAATATGCTTCCAAACTTGCGCTGGAGCGGATGGGGCAAAAGAACCAAAAGCCTTTAATTCACTACGATTACCTGTATCTTTTCGATCATGAATGAGTACCACAACATTTTTGAGCAAGTCCAAAAGAGCAGCCGGCGACTGACCGGCATCAGCGATAGCTTGGTCAATCTAATTTTGGAAGACCTCGCCACACTCGCTGAGCGAGAGACTGCGTTCCTTTTGGAGGAAAATCAAAAAGACCTCACACGGATGGAACTGACCAATCCGATGTATGACAGGCTCTTGCTTACCGAGGCCAGAATCAAAGGAATTGCAGCTGAGATCCGACAAGTGGTCCAACTTCCAAGTCCTCTTCATCTTATTTTGGAAGAAAAGAAGCTGGAAAATGGATTGACTTTAACTAAAACCACGGTTCCACTTGGGGTGATTGGGATCATCTACGAAGCCCGCCCAAATGTGACATTTGACGTGTTTTCCCTCGCCATCAAATCAGGGAATGGGCTGGTGCTAAAAGGCGGTTCGGATGCGGATTTTTCCAATCGGGCTATCCTGAGCTTGATCCACACGGTATTGGGAAAACACGGAATTCCTGTCGAAGCATTCCAATTGCTGCCCGCGGATCGAGCGGCTACCAAAGCACTGCTGGAAGCTGTCGGATTTGTAGACGTGATCATTCCCCGTGGTTCTCAGGGACTGATTAATTTTGTAAGAGAAAACGCCAAAGTTCCGGTGATAGAAACCGGTGCCGGAATCGTACACACTTATGTCGATGAATCGGCAAATCTGGCAAAAGCCAAAAAGATCATCCACAACGCCAAAACCCGGCGTCCAAGCGTCTGCAATTCCCTGGATTGCCTGATTATTCATGAAGAACTACTGGACGAGTTGGGCGAATTGGTGCTTCCGTTGATGCTGGACAATGTAAAGATCTATGCGGACGAAAAAGCTTTTGCCCATCTTCAGCGGCACGAACTCATCCAAAAAGCGGATGAAAGCCACTTTGGAACCGAGTTTCTCAGCCTGAAAATGGCTATCAAAACCGTAAAGAATCTGGATGAGGCTTTGGATCATATTGCTGCCCATTCTTCCAAACATTCCGAAGCGATCATCTCTGAGACTCCCGAAAACATCGAGCGTTTCCTGCTGGAGGTTGATGCTGCGGCTGTTTATGCCAACGCCTCCACTGCATTTACCGATGGAAATCAGTTTGGACTGGGAGCCGAAATCGGTATCAGTACTCAGAAACTCCATGCCCGCGGCCCTATGGCTCTCCAGGAACTAACCAGCTACAAATGGGTGGTAAGAGGAAACGGGCAGGTTCGTTAGTTCCTGTATCAATTTGGATTTTGTTCTGAACTCAGAACAATTTCAGGCCTCTTTTGTCTTGTAGACAAGACAAAATTCCATTTTGGATCATTTGAAATTTAAAAGAATAGCTTTTTTATTCTATGAAATCTTCAAATTAGCATGGAATTAAGCATTATGAAAAATTTCCTTTTCCTCCTCTCCTTCGGCTTCCTGGCCTTTTCATGTGATACCAAAAAGGAAAATACGGAAGCCACTTCTTCTTCAGAAGTTGTAACTGCCACGGTTACCAACCTTGAGCCCAAGGTATTTCAGGAAAAAAGCGCAAACGGAATCCTTCTCGATGTCCGGACGCCGGAAGAAGTTGCAGCCGGAAAAATCCCGGGTTCGATCGCCTTAGATTTTTACCAGGAAGACTTTGCGACCAAAGTAAAGGAACTACCTAAGGACAAGGAAATCTACGTCTATTGTGCAGTGGGCGCCAGAAGTGGACAAGCTGCCGACCTGTTGATTCAACAGGGATTTACCAAAGTCTATCACCTCAGCGGCGGCATCAGGGCTTGGACCAGCGAAGGACTTCCAATAACTCAGGAATGACATCCAATTTTCTGAAAAACTCCCAAAATCAATACACATCCAGGATTTTATAGCGAAGACCGTTGAATTCTATCTTTTCGCCTTTCACTTTACCCTTCATGGCAGCATAGATCGGTGCATGGACAGACAGTCCAAAAACTGACTCCCCATTGACATCCACGGATTCGATGGAAGTACTGACGAAAAATATCCGTTGATCAGTCACTATTACGGCTCCTTCTTCCACCTTAGTACATATTCGGTCTGGGTCAATTTTCTCCAGAGCCATCAGCTCGTTTTTTAAAAATACCAATTCATGTTCCATTCGGATCAGCACTTCATTTCTTTCTGAAGCTCCCCTAGGTTCTTGGCTTGCACTTTCCTGATGGTCAATCACAGCGGCTCCGAGCTGATTTACCTCCTTCTCAAAATCGGATATCGTCAGTTGCTGTTTGATGATGCAAGCGCGCAGAATACTTGCCTTAGAAAGTCTTGAGTCCATAATTGAAATTGGTTTAATTTTAACAATACTAGTTTTCTCCACTCTGAATTAAAATGATGAAAATCAGGGCGGAAAATGATTTGAGATACTGGAATTCTTGCTTACTAAAGAAAATGAGACGGGAATTTAAGAAGTCTTTCCCCTTCAAATAGGCCCCTAAACCATCGCCTTTTTTCCTGTCTCGGCACTTTTTAGAATGGCTTCCACGACACGGATATCACGCAATCCTTCTTCTCCGGGCACCTGCATCGGCTGGCCGTTCATGATGCTCTTGGCATCATCGTCCATCTGGTAGACTTGCTCCATGGGTACCTCAAAAGGAAAATTGATTTCACCCAGCGGGCTTTTCCCCTTGTTTCCTGCATAGGCCGAAAAGGGCGCCATTTCTATTGTCCCCTTCTCGCAGACAATGTTTAGAAAATTGACATTCTCAGCAAATGAGGTCTTGATCTTGCCTATTACTCCTCCCGGAAATTCCAACTCAGCTTCGACGATTTCTCCCAAGCCATTTTTGTAGATTTCAGGTCGCTCTGTCCACACTTTGGCAGAGTTGACGGCAATTGGCTCCATATTACTTCCCAATCTCGCTCCCTGGATAGAATACACTCCCATATCATAGATCACGCCACCACCCATTTCTTTCTTCTGCTTCCAATGGTCGGTGCGTCCTTCCCTGTAACCTGCGGCGCAGTCGAGTGACAGAACCTTGCCGAGTTTTTTGCCTTTTACTATTTCCTGAAATGCTTTCGTATTCGGTTCATGCTGGCAGCGGTACCCGATAGAGAGACTGACTCCGTTTTTCTTACAGGCATCTATCATGGCTTGGCAATCGGCAGAGGTCACGGCCATAGGCTTTTCGCACCAAACCTGCTTTTTTGCGGCAGCTGCCCGCTCCACATATTCTCGGTGCATGGATGGAGGCAGAACGACATAGACCACATCGATGTCCGGATTGTCCTTGATGGAGTCAAAGTTTTCGTAGTTGTAAATATTCTTTTCGGGGATCTTATACTTCGCTTTCCAGTCTTCCGCTTTGGAGGGAGTTCCGGTTACGATTCCTGCCAGGTAGCAGTTTTTTGTCAATTGGAGCGCGGGAGCCAAAAGATCCGTGCTGTAATACCCAAGACCAACCAAGGCAATCCCCAGTTTGTCTTTTTTGAAAGTTTTGCCAGAGGCAAAAAGGCTAAAAGGAGAAACCAAACCAAGCCCGGTTGCCAGGCTGATTGTTTTGAGTGAGTCGCGTCTTGTGATCATAGGTAGCTAGGTTTGTGTTTTGAAAAAGAATTGGTTAAATGGTGTCTTTGATTAATGAATCAGATTGGAATTCCTGAAAATCAAGATAGTCCATTCTGTCTGGGTATCAAAAAAATAGTATTTTAGGAAAAGCGTTTTTTGTCAAATCCAGCCAAAATATGAAAAAGCTCATCTTCCTCCTCCTTCTGGCTATGCCGGTATTTTCCATTGCCCAAACAAAACCATACTTGACTATCGCAGATGCGGACCGGGTCACAGCGGCAGCCGAAGCAAAAGCCAAGGCAGAGGGTTGGAATGTAGTCATCGCAATACTGGATGACGGTGGTCACCTGATTTCTTTGAAACGAATGGACGGAGTTCAGGTGGGCTCGGTCGATGTGGCAATAGCCAAAGCTAAATCCGCAGTCTACTTCAAGCGCCCGACCAAGGTCTTTGAAGATGGAATGAAAACCGAAGGTGGAAGCAGAATCGCAACGCTTCCCAATGCGGTTGGCGTAGAGGGCGGACTTCCAATTTTCAAAGACGGCATTATCGTCGGTTCGATAGGCGTTTCGGGAGTCACTTCTGCACAGGACGGGATCATTGCCGATGCAGGTGTAAAAGCCTATTGAACTCCTCCCAATGAACAGGAGTCTATTTGTTCTTGTGATTTGTTCTGCTTTGTTGGTAGGGACGCTCGATATTTTAGCTGCAAGTATCCAATTTTATCTGAACACTGGTAATGGCCCAGCACCGGTTTTGAAGTTTATCGCCAGTGGAGTATTTGGACCTGAAGCATTTTCCGGAGGAAAAAGTATGGTTTTTTACGGGCTACTTTTCCATTATCTGATTGCCTTTGGTTTCACTTTGTTCTTTTTCATCCTTAGCATAGCCTTCCCTACTATTCTTAGGGCCAAAGTCGTGACTGGAATCCTATATGGTATTTTTGTTTGGATCGTCATGAACCTGCTAGTCTTGCCTTTTTCCAATACTCCAAAGTCTGAATTCAATTGGATAAGCGCAGGGATTGGCATCCTGATCCTAATTGTCTGCGTCGGCTTGCCTCTGTCGTTTATTGCTTCCAGATCCAAAAGATGAAGGCCGGAATCTTACTTCTTTCCCTTTTTGCAGTATTGCTCACCGGTACACTTTCTGCCCAAATCCTGATCAAAGGCAAAGTACTAGACGGAAAAAACGACCAACCCATCGCTTACACTAACATAGGAATCATCAACACTCGTGTCGGAACAATTGCCAATGGTGATGGCACCTTTTCCATTCAAATTCCTGCCCAACATG
>DATIAI010000588.1:0-5525 GCA_035458065.1 Algoriphagus sp.
GTGGGCCGAGCGAAAATTCAAATCTAATTCATCGGTTTTTGCCGAAGAATCAAACGCATTAAGTCATGGAAAATAAAACTTTAAACGATTTCGGAATGCGGATTTCGGGTTTGAGATTTCAGAAAGATGGTCGCAAACAAAAGACTTCAGACTTCAGCTTTCTGACTTTCTTCCTCCTACTTACCCTTTACGTCTCACCATTTACAAGGGAGTTAAAAGCCCAATCCCTCGACGACTACCTCATCCAGGCTGCAGAAAACAACCCCGGTCTTCAAGCGGCTTACGCTCGCTATGAGGCGTCTCTGGAAAGGGTTAAGCAGCCCGGACTCCCCGATCCAGAACTCCAGGCTGGTTTTTTCTTCAAACCCATGGAGCGATTTATGGGGAATCAGCAGGCGGATCTACAGCTCATGCAGATGTTTCCCTGGTTTGGAATGATCGGTTCCCAGAAGGAAGAAGCAAACCAGATGGCTCTGGCGCAGTATCAGCTCTTTTTGGAGGAAAAAAACCAGTTGCTTTTCCAGGTCAAATCAACTTGGTATGAGCTTTTCCGACTGAATGAAGAAATTCGGATCAGTAAAGAAAATCTGGAATTCCTGAAAAAATACGAGCGACTCGCTTTAATCAAATTGCAGGCAGCGGCTCCCGGTTCATCCGGAGCAACACCTGCCACGGCTAGTCCAGCTTCTCCCACACCTACTTCCAGTGCTGCGGGAAGTTCCGCCATGAGTTCAATGTCGTCCAATCCTACCCAAATGGCTCCCTCATCCAGTTCAATGAGCAGCGGAATGGGGGCAAGTTCAGGTTCGGGCATGGGGGATGTTCTTCAGATCCGAATTGAAATGAAGGAATTGGAAAACAACATCGCCTTATTGGAAGCCAACGTTGAACCGCTTCAGATCAAGTTTAACCAATTGCTCAACCGGGAAATTAAGGAAGCAATCGCAATTGCCGAATCACTCCAACCCGTGGCTTTGGAAGTTGAGAAACTTGCAATCCTGGATAGCATTAAATCCAATAACCCCATGCTTGCAATGTATGATTTCGAAATGGCGGCACTGGACCAACAGGCCCGAATGGCTAAACTGGACGGCCGACCAATGCTCGGTGCAGGTGTCAACTACATGCCTTTTACGGCAAGAATGGAAGACGGAATGTCTATGGGCGGTGAAGATATGATCATGCCGATGGTAACCATGACTTTGCCCATTTACAGAAAGAAAACCCAATCCAGAATCAAAGAAGCCGAATATCTAAAGGAGGCTGCATTCCTGAATCGACAAAAAACCGAAAATCTCTTGGCTATGGAATGGGCCAATGCATTCCGGGATTGGGAAGATGCCGAACGTAAGATTTCCCTCTATTCAGAGCAAACTGATCTTGTCAATCAGAACCTACAACTTCAGCTCACTGCTTATTCAAACAGCGGACAGGATTTTGAAGAAGTTCTTCGGACACAGCAGCGGTTGCTGGATTATCAATTGAGGCGGATCAATGCCATCAATCAACAATATCAAAGCCTTGCGATGCTGGAAATGCTCGCATCCACGGACTTTAATCATCAATAAGGAACCATCATGAAAAAGATATTTGAAAATAAATTCGCGCTGATTACCCTCACTTTGGTGGTTGGTGCCTTGATCGGTTGGCTAATCAAACCATCATCAACTGAAAATCATCTTGACCACGAGCATGAAACGGGTATTGCTGAAAACACGCTTTGGACCTGCTCCATGCACCCACAGATCAAATTGGGGGAAGCTGGAGATTGTCCGATTTGTGGAATGGATCTGATTCCCGCTACTTCCTCAGGCTCCGGTAATTCTAATCCGATGGCTTTTGAAATGACTCCGGAAGCCGTTGCAATGGCACAGATCCACACCACTAAAATCGGAGGAGTTAACGCTTCGGGTGAACTTTTCTTGACAGGAAAAATCCAGGCTGACGAGCGGGAAAATGCTTCCGTTACTGCAAAATTTCCGGGAAGAATCGAAAAGCTATTTGTGACTTTCACAGGTGAGCAGGTTAAATCCGGTCAGAAACTGGCCAGCATTTATTCTCCGGAATTGCTCTCTGCCCAACGTGAACTTCTGGAAGCTGCTAAAACCAAAAATGAATTCCCGGAGCTTTATCTCGCAACCAAAGAAAAACTCAAACTCTGGAAACTGACCGAAAGTCAGATCAATATGATTGAACAGTCCGGCAAAGTCACTGAGCAACTGGATATACTTGCAGATCAAAGTGGTGTGGTCATCCAAAGAAATGTTTCCGTTGGAGATTATGTGAGCACAGGCACAGTTCTGTTTAATGTCGTCAATTTGGACAAACTCTGGGTCCTTCTGGACGCTTACGAGTCGGATTTATCTTTCCTGAACATTGGGAATGAAATCAATTTCTCCGTCGCGGGACTTCCTGGCGAAGCATTCAAAGCTAAGATCACCTACATCGATCGATTGTTGAATCCGGATACACGGGCTGCTTCTGTAAGAGCAGAAATCAACAATTCCTCCCAGCAACTCAAACCCGAAATGTTTGTCACGGCACGGATCAAAACCAATGCAAAATCGGCCGCTGCTGGGATTTCCGTCCCGAGAACTTCCGTGCTTTGGTCAGGAAAACGATCTGTGGTCTATGTGAAAGTGCCCAATTCTGAAATGCCCGCTTTCGAAATGCGGGAAGTGACCTTGGGATCAAGAATGGGTGAAACCTACCTGATCGAATCCGGTCTCATGGCCGGAGAGGAAATCGTCACCAACGGGGTTTTTGCAATTGATGCCGCAGCCCAACTTTCAGGCAATTACAGCATGATGAAAAGACCTGAAGTCAAATCACTGGAGGTTCCGGCAGCATTCAGAAGCCAGATTACCCAAGTTGCCGATGCCTATTTTCAGGTGAAAAATGCATTGGTCAGCGACAATGTTGCTGAAGGCAAAAATGCCCTTTCAGAAATCAATAAGGCTCTTATTTCTGTCGATATGAAACTTCTGACTGGATCGGCCCATGACCGCTGGATGGAAGTGCTCGCCGGAATTAAAGATGCAAGTGCAAAAATGGGCTCGGCTCCGAATATCGAGGAGGCAAGGAAGCATTTCTCTATGCTTTCTTTTCATATCCTGGAAATGACCGAGACTTTTGGTTTGGATAAGGAAGTGGTGTACAAAGATTATTGCCCTATGGCTTTTGGAGATCAGGGAGCATACTGGTTAAGTGAGAAAAAAGACATTACCAATCCTTATTTTGGATCATCCATGATGACTTGTGGAGAGATAAAACAGACCTACCTCAAAGGCCAACCTGTACTAAATCTTACTGGAAATTCTGTTCCCACTCCAAGTGTTCATAATCATTGAAGTTATAACTGCCTGAAAATCAAATTATTTTCCCCGGTTTAAGTCCTTACCAATCATATTAAAAAAATCAAATAAATTTCTAAACTCAATTCAAAAATGAAAAAGACCATTTTATTCGCATCACTTGCTTCCTTCACCTTCTTTTCCTGTGCCGAAAAATCAACCACACACCAAGGCCATGAAGAAACCCACGCTACAAGTGAGGAATCCTCGGCCACTGCTGTATCCGTAACCAATACAAAATCAACCACAGCTATTATCGATTCCTATTTAGCGGTGAAAGATGCATTGGTTGCAGATGATCAGACTTCAGCTGCTGAAAAAAGCAAAGAATTGACCACAGCACTCAACGGTCTGGATATCGCCAATTCTGGGAATCCCGAAGAATTGGGAAGATTGCAAAACGAGGCAATAAGCGCATCTGAAAAACTTGCGTCAGGAGACATCGCTGTGCAAAGAGAAAATTTTCAAGCGCTCAGCGTCACTCTGAAAGACCTGTTGAAAATCGCAGGAACGGATCGCACTTTGTACCATCAACATTGCCCGATGTACAAAAACAACACCGGCGGCATGTGGCTCAGTGCCTCAAAAGACATTAAAAACCCTCTTTTTGGAAGCTCCATGCTCACTTGCGGAAGAGTGGAAGAAACCATCAATTCATAACAATCCCAAGGATTAACGTCTCTTAAATTCATGAGTCTCGTGAATTTGAACAGCTGATCAGTTTAATTTAGAAAGCGGGCATTAACTTGTGCTCGCTTTCTTATTTACCCAAGCAATGAAACGGATATTACTAATTGCTCTCTCGCTAAGTCTCCTATTCACTCAACTCGCATTTTCTCAGGAAAAAATTTTGGAACCACTTAAAGTCTCCCAAATCCGCGGAATCAACGTCTTTGGCAAACCGGTGGACAATCAAACCCGCTGCGTTCACTGGCATTCCGAGTTGGATATTATTGCCATCAAGTTCAAATGCTGCGACAAGTATTATCCCTGCTTTTCTTGCCACGAGGAAGAGGCTGACCATGATCATCAAGTTTGGCCTAAAGCAGAATTTGACCAAAAAGCTATCCTTTGTGGGGTTTGCGGTAATGAATTGACCATCAATGATTATATGGCATCAAATAATACCTGTCCACACTGCAAATCTGGATTTAATCCCGGTTGCAGCAAGCATTATCATTTGTATTTTGAAACGGATTGATTGTACAAAGTACCATGTACCAAGTACAAAGTTGGCGAGAACGGACTCTCGATCGCGCCAATAATCAATAACTCAATCACTCTGCCTAAGCACGCCATGCGCAAAAACAACCAGTACTACGCCCGACGAATTCACCGTTTTTTGGGTGTATTTATCGGCATACAATTCCTGTTTTGGACGATTTCCGGACTTTATTTTTCCTGGACAGATATTGATGAAATCCACGGGGATCATTTTCACCAAGATCACATGATGCATATGACGGCATCGAATCTTTTGGATCCCAGTCAGCTTGATTCAACCCTGGAAATTTCCACTTTAGAACTCAGGTTCGTCAAGCATCAACCCTATTATTGGGTAAATAACGCGCAACTTTACCACGCTCAAACCGGTGAAGCCAAATCAGAAATCACTGCCGAAGACGCGAAAGAAATAGCGAAAATCTACATCAAAGGGGATTTTGCAATCAAATCCGCGGAATACCTGACTGAGGCCGGATCACATCACGAATATCGCGGTCGCCCTCTCCCCGCTTGGGCAGTTCACTTTGACCATCCCGAAAAACTGACTGCCTACATTGATGCCAAGAGCGGTAATTTCGAGCGTGTTCGCCATCAAAATTGGCGCTGGTTTGATTTCCTCTGGATGTTTCATACCATGGACTATGCAGGCCGAGACAATTTCAACAACCTTTTGTTGAGAGCCTTCTCCCTCTTTGGATTAGTCACAATCGGCTCGGGTTTTACGCTGTTTTTCATGACTATCAAGAAAAAGCGGAAAACTTAGCGGCAAATTCACTTCCTATTTTTTAACTTATCTTATTGGATATCAAAAAAATGAAAATCTTTTCTTTATTTTTTTCACTCCTTTTTGCTGCGTATTTCGCTTCAGCCCAAGAGGTCAAGCGGGTAAGTTACGATCAATTGGGGATCTCGTTTGTTATTCCACCGGGATGGCAACCTCAGGAAATT
>DATIAI010000589.1:0-6892 GCA_035458065.1 Algoriphagus sp.
GAATTGCTTTGGAACGCCACCCCTAAAGATCGCTGGGGAGATTATGAACTCTTGGTAGAAATGATCGACTGGGATCTCAATGTGAATCCAAACCTGATGGACAACCACTACATGGAGCCTAGACCGGTGGAGGCAGTAGAAAAAATGCATGTCGCAGGCTACCATGATGCCTGGATCTGTTATCGTTCACGTGATTACTCGGCCAAGGAGCTGACTGTATTCCCTGGCCAGACGGTCACGATCACAGATAGTGCAGCCTATGGAATGATCATGATGCAGGGACACGGCACGATGGGCGTTTGGGATATCGAGACTCCTTCTTTGATCCGTTTCGGACAATTGACTCATGACGAGTATTTTGTCAGTGAAAAAGCTGCAAAGGCCGGTGTGAAGATTACCAATCTTTCCAAAACTGACCCAATTGTGATGCTGAAGCACTTCGGTCCGGACAATCCGGATTTGGTGATTTCTTAGTCAACAGTCCACGGTCAACAGTCGACCGTTTTGCGGTGGTCCGTGGACGGTCGACCGTTGACCATCCTTCGACTTCGAGACTCTCGTCTCTCAGGTGCTCAGGATGACACACATCAATAACTATTAACCCAATAACTTTTCTCTAACAATGAACAATTTCCCTAAACTCCATAATGCCACCTGGCCCGGATTGGTCGGAAAAGGTGCGGATTCCGAACCTGTAATTCCCTTTGATTCCTTATTGCAAATGACTGCCGCGGCGGAAGTCAACGGGGTGAAATTTGACGGAATTGATGTTGGTTTACTCGAACCACATTTTGATCTGAACAATCCCGACGAGGCCAAAAAACTTGCTGAAAAAGTTTCCAAATACAACCTGAATGTAGGTTCCCTAGTCGCTCCAATCTGGGCAGGATCTGCCATGGGTACGGCAGATCAGCGTAAAACTTTTGTGGAAATGGTGCGCAAATCCTGTGAATTTGGCCAAAAGTTAAAGGAACTAGGGGTAAGACATTATGGTGTAGTAAGGATCGATTCTGCAGCCGGTGTATCGGACTGGGCTAAAGATCCGGTAAACAACACCAAGCAAATAGCTGAAACGTTCAGAGAGGCTTGTGATGTAGCAGCCGGATTCGGTGAAAAGTTGGCAGCAGAAGGCGAAATCTGCTGGGGTGCTATGCACAGTTGGAAACACATGGTCGAACTGTTGGAAATGGTCGATCGACCAAACATCGGTTTCCAAGCGGATATGTCTCACACCTTCCTTTACACCATGGGGTACAATGCTCCCGAGCATAGAATCTTGCCTGCCCATGCGGATTTAAAAGATCGCGAAGCTGTCAAAGCTGCCTTGAAAACGGTAACTGATGCCTTACGTCCTTGGACGATCGATTTCCACGTCGCGCAAAACGACGGTTCTGTTTTCGGTTCGGGTTCACATGACAAAACCGGACGCCATTGTCAGGCCACGGATCCAAACGGAGTTTTGGATATTGCGCATGACGCAGGATATTGGTTGAGAGACGAAAACGGACAGCTGACCAAAGCTTTCCAGCATATCTGCTGGGATGGCTGCATGTTCCCCAACGCGGTGATGGAAAATCAACAAACCTGGAATGATATCCTGGCTGCGATGATCAAGGTGCGTGAAGCACATGGATGGAAAGGCTGATTTACGATTTACGAAGTACGATTTACGTGCTTTAAGGTAGTGTTGAAGTTAGTTTTGAAAAATGACGTTTGAGGAATTGTTACTTTACAACCTTACCACGTTTCAACTTTCCAACTCAATTTTCCAATCTTTCAATTTTCAAATTTTAAAATTCTAAGAAAATGAGCAATAAAAAACTAATCAGAATTGGTCTCATCGGCACAGGGCTGATGGGTCGAATCCATACCAACGGTTACAAGCGATTGGCCGACTTTTTCCCTGAATACGAATACCAACCTGTCCTTCAGGCTTGCTGTTCCCGAAAAGCTGAGCGGGCACAGGCTTTTGCTGATCAATGGGGATACAAATCCATCGAAACTGACTGGAAAAAGATCATCGAGCGAGACGATATCGACGCGGTGGATATCTGTACTCCAAATGACTCTCATGCAGAAATAGCGATTGCTGCCGCAAAAGCGGGAAAAATGATTCTTTGCGAAAAGCCATTGGCCAGAACCGTAGCCGAAGCAGAAGGCATGGTAAAAGCGATCGAAGAAGCTGGGGTGAAAAATACCGTGTGGTACAACTACCGAAGAATTCCGGCAGTGACCTTGGCTAAAAACATTGTCGCTTCTGGTAAGTTGGGTAAAATTTTCCACTACAGAGCCAACTTCCTCCAAGATTGGACCATCAATCCGGATCTTCCACAAGGTGGAGACGGCACTTGGAGATTGGATGTGGATGCTGCAGGATCAGGGGTGACGGGAGATCTTTTGGCACACTGTATCGATACTGCGATGTGGCTCAATGGCGGAATTACGGATGTCTCTGCTGTGACTGAAACTTTCGTGAAGGAGCGGATTCATGTGGGTTCAGGGGAGAAGAAAAAAGTCGGAATCGACGATGCCTGTATATTCCATTGCCACTTTTCCAACGGTTCCTTGGGTCTCTTTGAAGCAACCCGATATGCGCGGGGTCACAAAGCCTTGTACACTTTTGAAATCAACGGAGAACATGCTTCGATCCGCTGGGATTTGCATGATTTGACCAGATTGGAATATTTTGATCACAGTGACCAAAGCCAGGTAAGAGGCTGGAGATCCATCCACGTGACTGATGGGGACCATCCTTACATGAAACGTTGGTGGATTCCAGGCACCTCCATTGGGTATGAGCATTCCTTTATCCATCAGGTTTCCGATTTCTTCCTGAGCTTGCAGACCGGCGAACCTTGCCATCCGACTTTCCGGGATGCTTTCGAAACCCAAAAAGTCTGCGAAGCGGTCATCGAATCAGCCAATTCCAGAGCTTGGAAAGATACCGGAGTGGAATGGGTGGAGAAAGTTTGAAAGTCAGAAATTTAAAGTCTGAAGTCTAAAAAAGTCCAAGTCGAAAGGCTTGGACTTTTTGTTTTCCGTAATAACCCATTTTAAGACTTTCCCATCTTGCTGTTTTACATTTATTCATTGGAAAAAGTGTTCTTATTCACAATTATTCATTGTAAAAAGTGTGTTGAAGGTAATTTTTAAATCACCTGAAATACAGCCACAAAGTGAGAAATCGTTCCGACAAGGACGAATAAATGCCAAACAGTATGGTAGTAGAGCTTGTCACTTTTGATGTAAAAGTAGACCCCGATCGTATAAGCCATTCCTCCCACCCCGATCCAAACCAAGGCCTCTAAAGAAATTCTTTCCACAATATCCTGAAAGAAAAACACTGCTAGCCATCCCATCAGTAGGTAAATCACCACCGATAGGATTTTGAATCGGCCCGTAAAGAAGATTTTGAAAAAGGTGCCGATCAAAACTGATCCCCACAGAACCGAAAGAAATAAAATCGCTTTATCTTGGTTCAGCACAGCCAAAACCATGGGGGTGTAAGATCCGGCAATCAAAAAATAGATGGCAATATGATCCAAGACCTGAAGTTTGCTTTTCAATCTTGGATTTCTAGCGGCATGGTAAAAAGTTGAAAAGGAGTACACCATGAGGATACCAAGACTGAAAGCGATTCCCCCAATCCAAGCTTCTGTTCCCCCATTTTGAATTACCTTTTGAATCAAAAATGGAATGCCGAACAACCCCAAAACCAGACCAACACCATGGGAAAGTGCATTGGCAAGTTCTTCTTTTGGGGTTTGGGGGCGCTTGGACATAGACTCAAATTCTTTCTGAAGCTATGAAGAATTGGAATTTGGTGCGTTTGATAGCTTAGAACTTTCCAAGTTTAAATTCTAAAGAAAATCCCTTTCCGATATAAGAAATAACACAAGCCCCACATGGCTGCCAAAGTGGCTAAAGCAGCTATTAATGCTAAACCATGCTCACCGAGTCCCATCCAACTCAAAAATCCACCGGTGAAAATTCCCAGGTTTTTGTTGAGCCACCTGCCTAGAGTTTCGGCGAAAAGGTAGATGAAAATGGAATTCATCCCCACAATCAGAAAGGGGAAAACCCATCCCTTGTTGTTTTTCACATCGACAAACCAATAGAAAAATGCCAAGGCCAAAAGTGCCCAACCTCCTGAAGCAAAGACAAATGAAATGGTGCTGATCCTCTTAATTATCGGAGTGATTCCTGCCAAATCCAAGCCATAGCCAAGTATCAAACCTATCAAACCTGCTAATGCGATAGCCTTGATTTTTTCAGAAGCAGGTTTTACTGAAAGCAATAAATTCCCACAAATTGCCCCCCAAATGGTATGAGCTGCTGTTGGTATTGCGTTGATTGCGACCCAGCCTCCGTTGTTGATTTTTCCCATCAGAAGCTGATCGGTGTAGTTGCCAAAGTTGGTACCGTGCTCAAAAGGAACTTCGGGGTTGTAAGCCCGATAGAGGATTTCAGTTAAGGCCAAAAGTGCCAAGGATACTCCCAACTGAACTTTCCAGTTTTGGGTCAATAAGAAGTAAGTCACCAAAACTGTAAAGGAAAGCTGGGTCAGTACATTCCACAATTCAAAAACCAGTTTGCCGGAATAGATGCAATGCAGGCCAGTTCCGAAAAGGAAAAGCAGCAAACAGCGCTTTAGAATGTGTAGCGTCACTTTGCTTCGGTCTTCAGAAATCGCCAATCTTTTATTGAGTGAAAAGGGCATCGCCACACCGACAATGAACATGAAAAAGGGTTGAATCAGATCCCAAAACCGTAACCCATTCCAATCATGATGGGTGAATTGAATAAAAAAGCCATGGAGTGCATTTCCCTCCGGAAAGATTTCAAGCAAGGCATCGTAAACCAAGGAAGCTTCGGCGACCAACAAAAACATGGTGAGTCCGCGGTACACATCGAGAGAGACAAGCCGGTTCGTTGGATTCGGTGCAATGGAGTTCATAAGGCGGGGTTTTGGGTTTGACCTAAAATAAAGAATATTTTAAGCTGTTTTCGGAAAATTGTAAGATTGGTCTGTTTTTTACGCCGATTGAAGGCTAGATCAGGGTAAAATCCATCAAGGCTTTTTTAACTGTTGGTTACAATTTTTAACCTTTTCTTCTTCCATGAAAATTGGAAATTCATTCATGCATTCCAAAAGGATATTTCTTTCAACCACTTTTCTTCTCCTGGTCCTTCTGCTGGTTTTAGGGCAAATCCAAGCCCAAGATTATGGGAGATATCATGCTAAAAACCGGGAGATCGAAGGTTATTTGCTAGAGGAAAATTGGGAGAAGGCATTTGAGGGTTACCGGTGGCTCGATGAGAATTTTGAATTCATTTTTCCCCGGGATCTGAGGATTGCAAGTCAGGTCGCTTGGGAGCAAAAGGATACATTGGGTTTTCAATATTTTTCCCAAAAGGCATTTCAGACGGGTTGGAAATGGAAACACGTGAAAAAGCAGCTTGATGATCATCCGGAGTTTAAAGACGATTTTGGAAATGCTCTGAGAAAAATTTCAAAATCAAACCCGATAGCAGAGGTGAAATTTCCTGAAGTGAGGAAGCAGGTTAAAAAGCTATTCGCTCAGGATCAATGGCAGGCTTTAGGCGCACTTTTTACCTTTTCATCTGAAAAGCAGGATCGCTATGCTGAACGAAAGTTTGCCCCAAAAGCAATCGAAAGGACAGCCAGTATTAAAAAGATTATTTCCGAGGTGGGATTTCCCGGAGAGCAGCTCATCGGGAACAGAACTTGGGCCGCGACAATTCTTTCCCATTACAATTCCATTTCGGAGGAATTTGTGAAAAAGGATACCACTTATCAAGGAATCAGAGATCAGCTTTGGGAGGAATTGGAAAAGGGAACCATCTCCCCGATTGAATTTGCTTTAATCGAAAACTGGTATCAGTCAGTTAGTTCGGCTCGTACTGTGGCTTCTTTTGCAATACTTGAAGAAGAAGTCAGTCAGGAAAATTTGTCGTCAGTAAACGGGGCAAGGCAAAATATCGGGCTGCCAAGAGTGGAGAATTACAATAAGCTGTTGGACCTTCAAAAAAGGAAAGGGATGAATTTTTTCTTGGGAACCTATTTTGGTAAGGCCAACCCGATAGCCATTCGATGACCAGTTTCTGTTTTCAGAGATTCTGATCCAACGATTTCCCGATTGGCTTGTCATTTCGGCTCCACTCGCTCCAAGATCCCACGTAAAGTTTGGGAATTCCCAAACCTGCGTGATCCAAGGCCAGCAGGGTATGACATGCAGTCACCCCGGATCCACAATGCACGATGATGTGTTCATTCGGGATATCTCCCAGGATCTCCTCGTACTTTTCTTTCAGTTTTTCTGGGGAGAGAAAATTTCCTTTTTCGTCCAAATTTTCGGTGAAGGGCACATTTTCAGCCCCGGGAATATGTCCTGCAATCAGGTCAATGGGTTCGGTATCACCCCGATATCGCTCGGGTGATCTGACATCGATAATCAGATAGTTTTTGTCATGAGCGACAGCTTCCACTTCTTCCATTTCCGCGATTCCCAAAATCCATTGGTCAGCAGGGTAAGATTGTACCGGATTTTTGGTTTCCCATGCTGTATTGGTGGGAATGCCAGCTGCAACGGCTGCAAGATATCCGCCTTCCAGAACCTGCACTTTTTCGTGCCCAACCGCACGCAGCATCCACCAAAATCTGCCAGCTGAATTGGCTCCCTTCTGATCATCGTAGATTACCACCCGACTTTCTGGTTGAATTCCCAACCTTCCCAATGTTTTGCAAAAATCCTCCGGTTTGGGCAAGGGATGTCTTCCACCATCAGCCAAATTTGCTTTGATATCAGCCAGTTCTAGATTAGGATCCACGAAAATGGCTCCTTTCAAATGACCTTCCAGATAGGTTTTT
>DATIAI010000590.1:0-14010 GCA_035458065.1 Algoriphagus sp.
ATCATAAATACAGACCATGCCACCAGGTAATATCGTGCCGGCCGATATCCCAATCTAAGGGTAGCCCAGGCGACAAATAACACATACAAAACAACTATAGCCTGTGTGACCAAAATTACCTGATAACTCAGCGTGGTTGAAAAAATTACGGCATTACTGAGGATGAACAGATATACAGCATAGATGTAATTGAACCCGACATCCAACTTTGGAACATAATGTTTTGTCAATAAGAAAATTCTCAAAAACCATATCCCAACAATACTTACCAATGAAGAAAAAATAACAATAGACCGCGAGTTCATCCAATCCCAATCGGGCCAAAATAAAACTTGTGTAAATCCAAGAATTGAAGCCTGCGCCAACCATACCAACAGCGTATGAAGGACATAAACCAAATAAATCTTGTCCCTTACAGAAAAATATAAAAAGAGATTATAAAAGAACAATCCAACAAATACACCGGTGAGAAGTCCAAACAGAATATTTTCAAAATCAATAATGGACTTAAAGTCGACATCTTCGGTCAGGAATCCTGTAAAAATCTTTTTGTCGGTGTTTTCTATTTTCAGGAGTAAAAAGTCCGCTTCCCGCTCTAATTCGGTAAGTTGAAATACAATTTTGTGAGATTTTAGAAACCTGTTTTCGATACCTTTAAGCCGTCCACTTACCAATTCCCTACCGGCATTTCCGGCTTTCACAGGATACAAATACACATAATCCAGCGAAGCGGAATTCAGAACCAACAGCGGATTTGTATAGGATGAAATGTCCTGAGTATCAATTTTTACCCAAACTACCTGAGTGTTAATGCCAAAATTATACTCCGAGCAATTATTATATAAAAAATCATCAGTTTCAGTCAAAACCTGTTCAAGACTCACATCTTTATCCTTCAACAAATAGGAAAAACATTCGATCTTACTGGTTTTCTCTTCGAGGAAAAATTGGTTGGGAATAAAAAGAAAAACACTCAGTACTAACGCAACTATTTTATACATCTTTTCTCCAATCAGGATTTGAAAGTACCAAATCGTATTCAACTAAAAAATTTCCCTTTGGCCCTATTTCTATTTTAGAGCATTTTAAATTACGTCTTAAATCCTGGATAATTTCCCTTTCACTCGGATCTGCATTTGGGAGATTGTAGGGATCTTTCATCACGATTGAAGTGGCGACCAAGTCCAATTTGGGATAAAAAAATGTCCCGGAATTACCAATCCCCTCTTCGATTTCAAATCCTTTCTGCAAAGATGGCTTCAAAGTATATTCTGCGACCAATGCCAACAACGAACCCAATTTTAATTGAGTGACAATGGCAATCCCTGCCCGAATCAAGAGGACTGCCCCAACGCCATAGCCCGATATCGATTTGGAATTCCAGAGCCCAGACACTTCTCCGGTGCCCTCTATTGAATAATCTTTTACCAGCCCAAATACTTTGTGGTCAACCTGCGATACGGCCATTTCCATTGGCAAAGGATATTCGGGATGAGCAATGTGGATTCTCAAACCACTTACTACTTCTCCAGAATCCATCGACTCCACTGTTACCACATATACAAATGGATTGGAAGTCCAATCGTTATTGGAGGAGGTCACCTTGGTAACGCCATACTGCTTTAATACATCAGCATGGCCTCTAACAAATTTCTCACACCTTTCCGGATCCTCTATTGCCCTAAATGCCTTGAACTTAAACATTATTAAACCAGAATTAAGGTGTCTTCCACATCACGGCGATATGCTCGTACACTTGGCTCACCAGCTTTGTTTAATCTAAACATAAACAAATCCTGCGTTCCGTTAGCGCTTTTGAAAAGGCGGTCGAATTTTATTTTCAATTTTTTAATTTCATTTTCCTCATCTCTGGTAAACCCATGATCCACCTCCCGTAATACTTTATGGAAAATGAACAACATCGCAGCAACAGGCTGGATGCTTATCCCCATCATGTTTGCCTTAATCCAAATTCTTTGAAGAACCTTTCCTCCCTCAAGATAAGAAAAAGGAGAAAATTCATCCCCTTGTAATAACATTATAGCGGAAGAAGTAGTCAGAGTATCCTTGGATATTTTAGTGAGCCCATAGCCCATCAGAAATTTCCTGAAAAACTTAACCGTTCTAGGGTCTCTTAATAACCCCATAGCAGCTCGATCAGTGGCTGACATTTCTAGAGTTCCAATATCAATTCCATCCTTGGATTCAATGGCATCCTTTTCTGTCCATCTCACCTCTTTGATGAAATCCATCAATCCTTCTTCGTGGAAAAACCGCATACGATCCATTCCGCCGATAATTTCCGCGAGGCTTTCGAGATCGCTTTTATCTTCCGTAAACTTGACCGAAATCCCATTGGATCGTGCAAAGGATGACAATTCCTCCAATTGCGCAGGATCTAACAATTGTCGACCTGTGTTTTTTCGGTTAGTACAACGCAAAGATATACCATCCGCCAATTCTAGGTGGGGCACTTGAATTGGATTTTTGAATTTGGCTATAAAACGAACTGAACAGATCAATTCCTCCTCAAATTCTCGAATATGATTGATGATTTCAATCTCTATTCCTTCTTTGGCTGTGATCAGTCTCAAATTTTCAAGCGCAGCACCAAAAGCGATTAAGGATCCAGTTCCTTTGAAATCAAGCATCGAATGACTTCTTGCCTTATCATGAAATAAGTGCAGAATTCCTTTCCGGTCAAACACCCAAATCCATGGCTGAATATTCCCTCCGGAAGGAGCCATGTTGGCGAAAGAAAGAATTTTATTGAGCTCTTGGGGAGAAAGCAAATACCCCGATTGAAGGATTTGATCCGGCAACTGCTTGATCAGTTTTTTCGAAAATGCAGATACATTTTGGTAACTCGGAAGGACTACATCTTCCTGCGGCTGATCAATTTTGACAATCTCATCAAAGTCGACATAAAATCTCCCTGAAGGCACATTATCACCCAATAGCAATCTTCTCCCCACATGAGCCACAGAGGCACCTCCAAGGAAAACCCCTGAGGCTAATTGCGGCCAGGAGGTGATAGACGAACCGATCTCCAAAAGTGAAGCTTTCATTCTCAAGGATAAAGTCTCCAAACCAGTGATCTTCAAAACTATGGCAACCCGCTCTTTGTTGGAAAGATTCGCTAATTCAGCTTTGGTGATTCCCTCCACCATTCCATGAAAAATCGGTCTCTCAGGTTCGGTATCAAATCGTTCCACATCAAGCATTCCCCGGTCTGAAGTATCCATCATCACGGGAATCATCTCCAGCTTGGCCTTTTCTCTTAGCAATACTTTAATATCCAGACTGTCACACTCGTCAACCAACAGGTCAAGCTTCCCGTTGCCAGTCAAAAAATCATCGACGTTTTCTTCATTTATGCCATCGCGGAACAAGGTGACCTTCAGGTATGGGTCAATCTCTGAGATTTCCCGGGCAGCAATCACCACTTTCTCAATTCCAAGACTGGTAACGCCTGCTTTAAGCCGGTTCAGGTTACTGAGCTCAAGCGTATCAAAATCCGCCAGCCTCATTTCTCCGCAGCATCTCTCCAATGCCATGACCAAGGCAATACTTTGGCCTACAGAAAGCCCTACGATTCCGACTTTTTTGGTGCCTAATAATTCCTGTTCTGATGGCGTTATTTTGTAATTATTTCGGAGAGTTCTCACCCTTACAAACTCTTTTTCAGGCAGGATATGAACTAAAGTATTTTTCCAAGGGAAAAAGACCCAATTGCCATAAAAGTCGCGTTCGATATCTCTGAAAAAATCTTTAACCCTGCTTTCCAATTCGCTTTTGGAAAGTTGAACCTCGGGATTATTAGCCTTCACCAAATCAAGTACCTGACTATCAATTGCATCAATAGTTTGGACGTGAATAGTTGATCGGAGTCGTTTTATTTCCTCCCAATCCTGGGAATCATTTGGATCTAAAATTATGGGATGGGTATGATCTTCACGACCATTCCGGGGTTCGGTAATCATATTTTGACTTTAGGGTGATAAAGCTGAGTAAAGTTAATTTTTTCGGAATGAAGTCAAATTAATTAGTCTTTAAATTTCTGGCAAAAAAGAACTAAAAACTGGCTAGCTTTGTGCACGAAATAGCGAGATCGACTTTTTAGTTTGTTTTTTAACCGAAAAACAGATTATTTGGATAGTCAAAAACCCCTCTCTTTAAGGACCCTTTGGATGGAAAATCAGCCTGAAGAAAAAATCAAAATTCTGTACGTAGACGATGAAGAAAACAATCTTCAAGCCTTCAAAGCGACTTTCCGAAGGGATTATAAAATATTTCTTGCTATTTCAGCCAAAGATGGGGAGGAAATTCTTTCAAGGGAAGATATAGACATCATTATCACCGACCAGAGAATGCCGGAAAAAACCGGCGTTGAATTTTTGGAAAGTATAATTCCCATTCACCCCAAACCGATCCGACTTTTGTTGACCGGCTATACTGATATCCAAGCCGTGATTGATGCCATCAATAAAGGGCAGGTTTATCACTACCTCACAAAACCCTGGGAAGAAGATTACCTTAGAACAGTAATCAAAAATGCATTTGAAGTCTACGCTCTTCGAAGAGAAAACGAAAGACTCACCTCAGCTTTGCTTAAAGCCAATGAGCAACTGGAATTTTTACTCCGCCAAAACCTGCTTTCCTGATTAATAGCGAGCTGCCAGCAAGAGCTGCAGTTCCTTGTGGTTGAGACCAAACTTCCTTGCCAAAAATGCATTGGTGAGACTGCCGCGATAAGTGTAAACACCCCGGAGGAACCACTTGTAATTGAAAATCATTTCTTCAGCCCCACCCAGATCTGACATCTGCAAAATGAGTGGAGTGAAAATATTGCTCAAAGAATAAGAAGCTGTTCTTGCCACACGGGAGGCAATATTTGGAACACAATAGTGGATGATGTCATGCATCATATAGATTGGTTCATCATGTGTGGTCATCCGGGCTGTCTCAATGCATCCCCCCTGATCAATACCCACATCGATGATGATGCTTCCATGAATCATATTGGCTACCATTTCCTCGGTCACCACGATTTTATTTCTGCCTTTTTCTGCACGCAGAGCACCGATAACCACATCTGCTTCAGCCAAAGCCTGGCCTAAACTGAAATTATCAATTGTCGAGGTGTAGATCTGTTGCCCCAGCAATTGCTTGATTCTGCGCAGTTTGTAAATATGGTTATCAAAAACCTTGATGTTAGCACCTAAACCGATCGCAGTTCGGGCTGCATATTCAGCTACCGTTCCTGCACCAATGATGACCACCTGCGTGGGAGGAACACCGGTCACGCCACCTAAAATCAATCCTTTTCCTTCATTTACGCTGGACAGGTACTCGGAAGCAATGAGCATCACAGTGCTGCCAGCAATTTCGGACATGGCTCTCACCACAGGCATTCCACCTACTTTGTCTTCCAAATACTCGAAGGCGACTGCAGTAACTTTTTTCTCGTTCAGTGCTTTGATAAATTCCGCATCCTGTTTTTCCAGTTGCAATGCCGAAATCAGACAGCTTCCGGGAGACATTTCAGCGATTTCTTCAAGCGTCAATGGATCGACCTTAAGTATTACATCCATTGAAAGTACTTCCTTGCGGGAATAAACAATCCTAGCTCCGGCATCAGAATAATCCTGATCGGTAAATTTTGCATGGAGTCCAGCACCGCTCTCGACAACAACTTGAATATCATTGTTGCTTAAAAGCCCCACTGCTTCTGGAGTTAGAACGACCCGTTTTTCCTGTGTAGAAACCTCTTTCGGAAGTCCAACATGAAGTGGCTTTGCTCCCTTTTTTACCTGCATGGGAGATTCTTTAGTTACCAGCCCTACAGAAGTGAGTTCTGTTAATTCAGTCGGCATTTCGGGAATGTTGAAGTGTGATGGTCCTGTTTATTTCTGAATCCGGATTGATCTTAATCAGGAGAAACTCCTCCGGGAGAAATTGGGCGATTTTCTCAGCCCATTCAATCCAGCAATAATCTCCACCATAAAAATACTCTTCTATTCCGATATCCAATGCTTCGGTAGGATCATCCAATCTATAAAAATCAAAATGATAAATTTTTGAACCAGTATCAGTCTCATACTCATTGACTATACCAAATGTGGGACTGCTCACCTGATCTTTCACCCCCAACTCTCTAGCGAGTGCTTTTACCATCGTGGTTTTCCCGGCTCCCATTTGCCCCTGAAAAACCCAGATTTTCTCCTCGCCAGCTTCCGTAATAATCTGACGGGCAGCGTCTTGAATTTCGTCTAATCGGTATTGAATCGTAAGCAAGGGCAGATTAACGTTTGGAAGTCAAGTGAACTAAAGGAACAATCATTTCCTCCAAAGATATACCACCGTGTTGAAATGTGTCCTTATAATAATTGACATAATAGTTGTAGTTGTTTGGATAGGCGAAAAAATAGTCCTCCACTGCGAAGACATAGGAAGTGGAAACATTCAATCTTGGAAGTTTAGCCTCCTCCGGCTTTTTAATCTCAAATACTTTTCCGTGTTCAAAATTCAGGTTTTTGCCTTGCTTGTATCTCAGATTGGTGGTCACATTTTTGTCACCGATAATCCGATAGGGTTTATTCACCTTTTTTGTCCCATGGTCGGTGGTCACAATGACATCCGCTCCTGAATTTTGGATTTTTTTGAATAAATCAAACAAGGAAGAATGCTCAAACCAGCTGCGCGTAAGTGATCTGTAAGCTGATTCATCGGGAGCCAATTCCCGGATCATTTTCATATCAGTGCGGGCGTGGGAAACCATATCTACAAAGTTGTAAACCAAGACATTCAGGTCATTCTGGAGAAAAGTATGGAATTGATCCAATACAGCTTTGCCTTGGTGAGTCTGGAGAATTTTGTTGTAGGTGAATTTGACAGCAAGTCGGTTTTTGGCCAAGTTGATCCGGATCCATTCTTCCTCAAAATTATTTTTGCCTTCATCTGAATCTTCATCTTCCCACAATTTTGGGTAAAACCGAGCCATATCCATCGGCATCATCCCGCTGAAAAGGGCATTTCTGGCAAAAGCAGTCGTGGTTGGCAAGATGCTGAAGTAAGTCTCCTTTTCCTCCACATTAAAATACGGAGTCAATAAATACTCCAGGTCCTCCCACTGATCCAAGCGTAGATTGTCAATGACAATCAAAAACAGAGGTTTCTTTTTATTCAATACCGGAAATACCTTCTCCTTCAAAACTTGATGGGACATCAGTGGTTTATCGGCATTTTTTTCATCCATCCAATCTAGGTAGTTGTCCTTAATAAACCGGGCGAAAGAAGAATTTGCCTCCGCTTTTTGGTTTTCGAGAACCTCCAGCATGTTTTTGTTTTCAGTAGAATCTATCTGCAATTCCCAGAAAGTCAGCTTTCGGTACAATTCTGCCCAATCCTTGTGATCGCGGGCGTCTCCTAATGCCAGGCTAATTTGCATGAATTCCTGCTGATAGCTTTGCGTCGTCTTGGTGTCTATCAGTTGCTTGTTTTGAAGTATCTTCTTTACCGACAGCCAAATCTGATTTGGATTGATAGGTTTGATCAGGTAATCGGCGATTTTTCCGCCGATCGCATCATCCATGATGTGCTCTTCTTCACTTTTGGTGATCATTACCACAGGGATCTGCGGCTTGATCTGCTTGATTTGCTGAAGTGTTTCCAGACCGGTCATGCCAGGCATCATCTCATCCAAAAAAATCACATCAAAATTTCGCCCCTCCACTTCCTCAATGGCATCGATACCTGAATTGACCGTAGTGATCTCATAGCCTTTTTGTTCCAGGAAAAGAATATGAGGCTTGAGCAAGTCGATTTCATCGTCGGCCCAGAGGATTGTTGATTTTTGAGACATTTGGGTTTCCCTTTCTTTTAAAATTATAATTACTTTTGAGTCAATCAAATGAGCGCTGATTGAAAAGCCAGAAAATACTCAATGATCCTGTTTATGGATTCATTACCATTCCAAGTGAGTTAATTTTTACTATCATTGACCATCCTTATTTCCAGAGATTACGCCGGATCAAGCAGTTGGGTTTGACGGATTTTGTCTATCCCGGAGCCCTTCATACCCGATTTCACCATGCCATTGGAGCCATGCATCTGATGAGCATAACATTGGACAATCTACGAATTAAAGGCACTGAAATATCCGAGGAGGAGTATGAAGCGGCACTGATTGCAATTTTACTTCATGACATCGGCCATGGTCCTTTTTCCCATGCTTTAGAATACAGTCTCCTCAAAGGCGTACCTCATGAGGAACTTTCACTCCTGACCATAGAACTCCTAAATGAAGAATTAAGTGGCAAATTGGACCTCGCATTACGAATATTTAAGAATCAATATGATAGGAAATTTCTAAACCAGCTGGTTTCCAGTCAATTGGATATAGACCGCCTGGATTACCTTCAGCGGGATTGTTTCTTTACGGGAGTTTCAGAAGGTACAATCGGTGCTGATAGGATCATCAAAATGATGGATGTCAAAGACGGTCAGCTAGTCATCGAGGAAAAAGGAATCTACTCCATCGAAAATTTTCTGAGCGCACGACGGTTGATGTATTGGCAGGTTTACCTTCACAAGACTACAGTAAGCGCCGAAAAAATGCTCATCAATCTCATTCAAAGATCGAAAGATCTTGCCCAGGCTGGAATGAGTTTTAATGTGACGGAGGAGTTTGAGTTTTTCATGAAAAATGATTTTCGGCTGGAGGATTTCAAAAAAGACAGGAGGATTTTGGAAAACTTTTTAAGTCTGGATGACTTTGATATTTGGGGAGCAATTAAACTTTGGAAAAGGCACGAAGATTATGTGCTTCGCAATATTTCCCAAATGTTTTTGACCCGGAATCTTTTCAAAATAAATCTGGTAAATGAGCCATTCTCCAATTCAGAAATTGAAGAAATGAAGGAGAAAACAAGGAAAAAACTTGAAATACCGGAAAGCGACATCGACTACTTCTTTTGCTCCGGAACAGTTAGCAATTATGGATATTTGGCGACAGATCGGATCAATATTCTCACCAAAAAAGGAAACGTGATGGATGTGGCCACAGCTGCTGACCTACCGAATATCAAAGTAATGAGCAAGATCGTGGAGAAACACTACGTTTGTAAAGCCAAAAACCTAATTTTAACCCAATAAATCCATTCACTTCATATGGAATTCACTTTAGGCCAACTTGCTGCACTTTTAGGAGGGAAAGCAGAAGGAGATGAAAACCAAAAGGTCAACCGCCTGGACAAAATCCAGGAGGGAAAGCCAGGCGGAATCAGTTTTTTGGCCAATGAAAAATACGAACCCTTCCTTTACGAAACCGAGTCGACGGCAGTCATCGTATCCGAGGATTTCGTTCCGACAAAGCCATTTAAAACCACGCTTGTCCGTGTTCAGGACGCCTATTTGGGCTTTACAAAACTTTTGGAAGCCTATTCCCAATTCACCAAAGCTATGTTGGTTGGGGTTGAGGAGCCAAGTTATATCCACTCCAGTAGTTCTATTGGAGAAAACTGCTACAGGGGAGCTTTTTCGTATATCGGCAAAAAATGCCAGATCGGCAATAATGTAAAAATCCACCCACAGGCTTTCATCGGTGACAATGTAAAGATGGGTGACAACTGCATCATTCATCCCGGTGCAAAAATCTGCTCAGACACCAAGATTGGCAACAATTGCGAAATATTCCCAGGAGCGGTAATTGGCGCGGACGGATTTGGTTTTGCACCACAACCTGACGGCACCTACAAAGCCATCCCTCAAATCGGGAATGTAATTCTGGAAGATTACGTAAGCATTGGCTCAAATACAACAGTGGACTGTGCCACCATGGGTTCGACCATTATTAAAAAAGGCGCAAAAATCGATAATCAGGTACAGATTGCCCATAATGTGGTCATCGGAGAAAATACCGTAATCGCAGCCCAAGCGGGGATTTCCGGCTCTACTGAAATCGGTAAAAATTGCATCATTGGCGGAAAAGCCGGGATAGTGGGCCACATAAAGATAGCCGACCATACCTCCATTGGAGCAAATACAGGAATCAGCAAATCCATCAAAAAATCCGGAGAAGCGCTACTTGGATACATGGCCATGGACATGAAAGATTTTTTGAGATCCTACGCCTTGTTCAAAAATCTGGATGCGCTGGAAAAGCGAGTCAAAGAACTGGAAAAAAAGGGCTAATTTTGCTGCCCTGAAATTCCGAAAGGAAAATAAAACATGAAATCGAGCGTCGCTAAAAAGTCACTCTCTAGGATGATTATCAACCATGCGAGATTCTCCCGAATCAAGCCTGCCTGCCGGTCAGGCAGGTTCGGGACAGGCTATATGGCCTCTGAAGGGCAAATTATAATCATATGAAAGTAAAACAGCATACCATCAAGAAACAGGTAGAACTTTCCGGAGTGGGACTACATACCGGAGTCGTTTCCAATATGACTTTTGTACCTGCCCCCCCCAACCACGGCATAAAATTCCAGCGTGTTGATCTCGAAGGCCGACCGACTGTAGATGCAGATTGTGACCTGGTGGTGGACGTCTCCCGGGGTACGACTTTGGAACAAAACGGAGCAAGAGTATATACTGTTGAGCACGTATTGGCAGCTTTGGTGGGACTGGAAATCGACAACGTTTTGATTCAATTGGATGGTCCCGAACCTCCCATCATGGATGGCTCGTCCATTCAGTTTATTGAGGTTTTGGAAGAAGCAGGCTTTGAGGAGCAAAATGCGCTTCGAAGATTTTTTGAAGTTCAGGAGAGCATTCAGTACAAAGACTCGGCTCGGGAAGTGGAAATGGTGGCTCTGCCCACGGACAACTACCGCGTGACCGTGATGGTAGATTATAATTCCCCAGTACTTGGAAGTCAACACGCTTCCATCACAGATATCAGTCAGTTCAGAACCGAGATAGCTTCTTGCCGGACTTTTTGCTTTCTCCATGAACTGGAAATGCTCTACAACTCCAACCTTATCAAGGGTGGCGATCTGAACAATGCCATTGTAGTAGTAGATAGGGTTGTTGAGAAAGAGGAATTGGCCATCCTTGCCAAAATGTTTAACAAGCAGACTGTCGAAGTGAAAAAAGAGGGAATCCTGAACAATGTGGATCTCCGATACAGAAATGAACCTGCCCGTCATAAACTTCTCGATGTTGTTGGGGATTTGGCACTGGTGGGAAGACCTTTGAAAGCTCAGATTCTTGCGGCACGACCTGGGCATGCAGCCAACGTAGCTTTTGCAAAAAAACTGAAAAGAGCAATGGAAAAGGCTGGTGCTTCCCATATTCCGCACTATGATCCGAAGCTCCCTCCTGTAATGGACATCAATCAAATCAGCAATATTTTACCTCACAGATATCCATTCCAATTGATTGACAAAATCATCTATTTGGATGAAACTGTGGTGGCAGGGGTAAAAAATGTCACAATGAACGAGCCGTTTTTCATGGGTCACTTCCCGGGGAATCCCGTGATGCCAGGCGTACTTCAGGTAGAAGCTATGGCACAAACCGGCGGTATTTTGGTTTTAAGCACCGTGGAAGATCCTGAAAATTACTGGACTTATTTCTTGGGGATCGAAAATTGCAAATTCAGAAAAATGGTATTGCCAGGCGATACCCTAGTTTTTAAATGTGAACTTTTGGCTCCAATTCGCAGAGGAATCGCAAAAATGAGAGGCGAGGCCTATGTTGGAAACACACTTGTTTGTGAAGCCGTAATGACCGCCAGCATAACCCGAAAAGAATCATGATCAGCCCCATGTCTCAAATCGATCCTCAAGCGCAGCTTGGGAATAACGTTCATGTGGATCCTTTTACCATGATTCATGGTGATGTGACCATAGGCGACAATACTTGGATCGCATCCAATGTTACAATTTACCCGGGTGCCAGAATCGGCAAAAACTGCCGGATTTTTCCAGGAGCTGTCATTGCCGGAGTTCCTCAGGATCTTAAGTTCCAGGGAGAAGACTCCACAGTCGTCATCGGAGATAATACGACCATAAGGGAATGTGTCACCATCAGCCGGGGAACAGTGGACAAACAAACCACAGTAATTGGAAGCAATTGTCTACTGATGGCCTATGTCCACGTAGCTCACGACTGTGTGATCGGCAGCAATGTGATTATCGCAAACTCTGTTCAGATCGCAGGTCACGTTTCTATCGACGATTGGGCCATTATCGGAGGTTCCAGTGCAGTTCATCAATTTGTGAAAGTCGGAATGCATGCCATGATTTCAGGCGGATCATTGGTGAGAAAAGATGTGCCGCCTTTTACCAAAGCAGCCCGAGAGCCACTTTCTTATGCAGGTGTAAATTCCCTTGGGTTAAGAAGAAGAGGGTTTTCCAGTGAATCAATTGCCCATATTCAGGAAGTGTACCGATACCTTTTCCTCAATAGCCTAAACAACAGCCGTGCTTTGGAAGAAATCGAAGTCAACCTCCCCGCCACCAAAGAAAGGGATGAAATATTAAACTTCATCCGTTCTTCAGAACGCGGAGTTATGAAAGGTTATATCAACTGATATGCTAAAAATCCAGTTGCATGAAGCTTCAAAGCGCTTTCAATACGAGTGGATTTTTAAAAATCTAAACCTTCAACTGTCGCATGGAGATTCTCTTGCGATCACAGGAGGAAATGGCTCCGGGAAGTCCACTTTGTTAAAGTGTATTTCCGGAGCCATTCCCATTTCATCCGGTAAAATCACTTTTGAATCAGAAGGGAAAGAAATACCTGATGCTGAATGGTATAAATTTCTTTCGATATCCGCTCCCTATCTGGAGCTTCCGGAAGAATTCAATCTCTTGGAACTGATCAATTTCCACTTCAAATTCAAGAATCCGCTCAACCAGATTAAGCCCAAAGAACTGATCGAAATTCTTTACCTCGATCAGCACATCACCAAACCGGTTTCGCATTTTTCCTCAGGAATGAAACAAAGGTTAAAACTCGGATTGGCACTTTTTTCTGATGTCCCGCTTATTTTATTGGACGAACCCACCTCAAATCTAGATAGAAAGGGGATCGCGTGGTATTCTGATTTAATTTCAACCTACCAGAATAATCGAACATTGATCGTGTGCTCCAATGAGCCTAGGGAATATGAGTTTTGTTTACAAAAACTCGCACTGGAAAATTTCAAGTAAAAAATTACACTTTGATCATTCAGCTATATCTCTAATTTTACACTATTCTAATTAAGTTTTTATGAAATGCCCATGAAAAGAACTTCTCAAACAGTGGGGATGATTTGTAAGGGCATTCCATCTGACCATCAAAAATCAAATTATAAACAGATGAAATTGAACTTGTGGAAATTCGCTTTAATAGCCTTGGTAATAGTGGGAATGCAAGCATGTGGCGATGACCCAACACCCACACCTCCCAAAACTCCAGAGCAAATTGCCACTGAAGCCTTGACTGGCACAGGAACTCAGGCTTGGGGAATAGCTGGCGGAGGAAAGGTAACACGAGGTGGTAGCGACGTCTCAGACCTGTACACAACATTTGAGCTGACTCTAAATTCAGGAACTTCCAAAACCTATACCTCGAAAAACAGCAATGACCTTTTTGATGCAAATGGGAACTGGGCTTTTGCAGGAACCAATTTTGACAAGTTTACGCTGACTGGAACTAAGCCTGCTGCGACAAGAGAAATGTCATTTACCCAGACGGGAAACAACTTGAAACTAATATTTACAATTCCAGCTCCCGGAGGCAGAATCAACGGGCAATTTGCCGTAGCAGGCGATTATGTGTTTGACTTGATTAAAAAATAGCCAGAATCAAACGAACAAAAAGGGAGCCTTCGAAGCTCCCTTTTTTTATTTCAAAGTCACCAAGGTGACTCCTGCGCCGCCCCGGTCAGCATGCTCATCTTCCGTCTTACCTACCTGTGGCATAGTTCGGAGTAGGTTTCTGGTGATTTCTCTCAGAATTCCATCTCCTTTTCCATGGACGATCCTGAGATCTTTCACCCCAAGCATGTATCCTTCA
>DATIAI010000591.1:0-19919 GCA_035458065.1 Algoriphagus sp.
GGCTTGTCAAAAACCGGCTCTTAAGCCCCGTTTTCCGTTTGTTTTCCTTCTGGGATTTCGCTGTTCCTTTCGAACAGGGTTGCAAAGGTAAGTGAAGTTTTTTTCTTTCCAACAAGAGAGTGAAAATTATTTTTTCAACTCTTTCTCTCCCCCCTGAAAATCCGAAACTTATCCCGTTTCAGTATTCCAACTCTTCCCGCCTTTCAACCTCTCCCCGACACCGTTCGCGTCGATTGGGAGTGCAAATATCTCCCTTTTTTCCTCCACAACAATACCCCACCCAGAAAAAAATCATTCCAAACCCTAAGTTCCTGAAAATGATCAGGAAAAATTTAACACTGATTTTTCAGAAAATTAACTAAAAAACCTGCCTTAACAGTTCGAATCAGTGAGAAAACAGAATAATATTTTAAAAACCTCCTGAATATCAATACCTAAATGACGGTAGCGGAGGATAATATTGCTTTTTTGGACTCTTTGGCGAAAAAACATACCGCAGGGACAATTCATGGGCTCCACCTGATTGAGAAAATCCCAGTTTGGAAATAGAGTAATCAAAACTATATCCGAGATCCAAGCCAGAAGGGATATTAACTCCCAATAGGAAAATCAAAGCCTCATTGTTTGGTAAAGAATACTTAGTGGGCAAGCCCCGATACCAAAATCCCAAGACCAGTGGTTCAAAGAAAAACTCAGCTCCCAAGTCCAACTGGGAAAACTGCCCTTGCTGCTTGTAATTGAATCCCAAGGCTAGTGATCGTTCTTGGTCTACGTTATTGAAATAATCATTGATATCCCCGGGAGCAAGATTGATACGATACCCTCCATGCATTGAATATTTCATTGGAAGCTGATTGCTGTTATCCACCAAGTAGCTGATCTCCGGCTCCATCAAATGCGATACTGAAACACCAAACCATGCCTTTTCCCCATAATATAAAAGTCCCGCATGGGCATCTGCCGATCTGATCTTACTATCACCTTCAAAAGCCTCTCCAGGTTCCCCCAAAATCAATCCAGTATCAATATCAAGTTGAGTTCCCAGAATCACCCGATCAAACAAAGCATCCCGTGCCAAAAAACTACCCTGAACTCCCGCTTGGATATAACTCTTTTCACTCAATCTAAGCCTATATGAATACACCAAACCAATTTCGTTGAGGCTGGTTTGGGTAAATGATTCCTGGGCACCCTGGAAAATCAATCCAAAACCGGAATTGATCCGATCCTCATAGTGGTCGAAGTAAGCAGTATAGGCCACAAAGCTCTGATCTAAAGCAGGCCATTGGTTTCTGAAATTCACCCCTACCCGTGTCAACCCAGTACTTCCTGTAAAAGCGGGATTCAGATAAATCGGGTTTGCGTAATACTGACTGTATTGAATATCCTGTGCGAAATTCAAAATACTCCAAAAAGCAAAAAGCACTGTAAACGAACCCTTTTTCATGCGGTTATAATTGCTTTTTTGAGGGCGCATAGAAATTCGTATCATGAGAAATTATCCAAATTTGTAACGTACTCCTCATGCCCGATTTCATCTGATCAATTTGAATTTACCGCTTTCCCTCACTTGGTCCCCATCAGTGGCGACTCCATTGACTCGATACACATATAGTCCAGCATCGAGAAGTTTTCCTTCGAGGGTTCCATCCCAGCCTTCAGTTTCGAGATCGTTTGTGCTAAATATCAATTCCCCCCAGATATTAAAAATCAACAATTCGAACTGAATCAAACCTTTATGCTTGGGTAGGAAAGTCTTGTTTTGCTGATCTGTCGGAGTAAATCCTGTAGGCACCATCAGCCTATAACTCTTGGTTATGGAAACGGTTTTAGAAACACTTTTCTCACAACCATTTTGATCTGTAATTACCAATCGAACTTCAAAATCTCCCTTTTTCCCGAACACATGAGTCGGATTCTGATTATCATCGCTAGATCCCTCTCCAAAATCCCAGGCCCAGCTTACCGCTCTTTCATCAGAAAGATCCTTGAACTGAATCACATCATCAGGAAAAATTCCTCCACCTGCATCATCTTTCACCCCAGTGCCTTGAACCCCAAAATCAAAATCTACTGTCAATTCTTTCTCCTGAATAAATACCTCTACAGGAGTAGGGTCAGAATAACAATCGAGACTTTTCAATTTAGCCTTTAGCTCATAATTCCCTGAAAGCGCTACAGCTTTCAACTGATCATTTAAAAGTATAAGACCCATTCCCGAAAGTTGATAATCGAAAATTGAATCGTCATAACCGGCGATTTGTGCGGTGAGGTCAACTGTTTGGCCTGGAATACACCCAACCACGGGTGAGTCAATTTCCAGAGAAGGGAAATCAGGCAAATTCACTATTACCTTATTACTTTTTGCCGGGCAGTTCTTTCTATTAAAACCAACAACCTCATATTCACCTTCTTCTTCTGCAGAAAAAGTATTCAATCCTGCACCTTCAATCAATTCCCCGTCTTTGTACCACTCAAATCTCTCATAAACCTCGCTGCCAATTCCTTGAAATGCCACCAATTCTCCCGGACAAATGTCCACTTGTCCAATTATTTCATTTTCTCCAGAAAGAAATAAGCTAATCGGCTCAGGAGACTCCTCAATCTTTAGAGAAATCGAATTCCCCTTGGAGGTTTTACCATAGCTGTCCGTAATAGTGTAAAAGACAGTTACCTCTTGACCTATATAATCCTCATTAGGGAAAAAAGTAAACCCGCCTTCCTGATCACTGGCCTTAAATGTCCCCTGAGGCAAAATCAAAACTCGGTTTTGCTCCAAGCACCGGGCCTGAGAACAGATATCATCCGATTCCTCTTCAATATTTTCAAGGGATTCATAGAACTGAAGGCACCTGATCACGCTGTTTTCATTTGGCAAAGACACTTCTTCATCTGTGATGTAAAACTGATTTTCCTGGCCGGCACAGGAGGCAAAATCCGAAAAATCTACTCCTTCAGGATTTTGAAGTTTATCATCTGCCGAAACTTCCACTATGAGATTTCTGATTTCATGGAAATTCGAAAATCCACCGGTAGAGGCGGCAAATCCGATTTTTAGGTTTTTTGGAGCGGGAAAATCATAAGGTCGGTCAAAAATAGTTATTTGTCTTGGCAGGCCAGGTTGGGTAGTTACTACCATGGAAAGGGTAATGAAAAAGCCAACACCATCCGGATCGGGCTGCAATTCCAGGTTAACCCGCCTATATCCAACCTCCATAGGATCTGTGACCCTACTCGTTCCTGCCCCACCCGAACTGATCGGAAATTGTCCTCCTGGCAATAATCCGTCATTTCCAGTGGATGTTGTTTTTCTCCCGACTACAAATGGATATCCGGAAGTACCGTTACCAGGACCCCGCAGGACTATTGCATTCGGAACAAGCTCATTTGACCCTATTCCTGCAAAACCTCCATTCCTTCCTTCAGAACTGTTTCCGAAATTCCCATACTCATCAAATCCGATTCCCAAATACGCATTAGAAAGACCTGGTTCGGAATCTCGCTGAGCGTACCCCAATGATCCTCCAAATCCTCCTGCATTGAAGTTCTGAGTATCCCCGTCAAAAAGAAAGACACTTAGACCATCTGCCAAAAACTGCCCTACTCCCCCATAGCTGAAATATTCAAATTCTACCTTTAAACCATAGGATGAAGAAAAAGGCACATCAATATAGATGTATCCTCTTTGATTTAGCTGATTGGTGGTAAGCCGTAGGACGCCGTCCAATAACTTTGCATCCCCTCCATAAATAGTATTTGCCTGAGTACTTGCCGTTTGAAAAGTTTCACAATATGGAAACCCGACCTGCGCCACTGCTTTTGATCCAAGCAAAGCGAAAAAGATAAAAGCCAAAAATTTCAAAATCCCCTTCAATTCCAAATCATTAGAATTATAAATAAAATGACAATGGGGTTATAAAACAAAAGCTCCTGAGGAGAACCTCAGGAGCTTACTAATTTTTTTTATCAAGAAATTTATCTCAAAATAGTCTGGACGCGATCCGGACCAACTGACACCAATTTAATAGGAACATTCAATTCGGACTCCAAAAATGATACATACTCCTTCAATTCAGTCGGGAATTCATCATAGGAACGAACATCTGCCAATGAGCAATGCCAGCCTTTCATTGTTTTATAGATCGGCTGCACATCCAAATCTGTGATTTCGAAGCTCAACCTGTTGATTTTTTCTCCGGTTGGTAGGACATACTCTGTACAGACTTTGATTTCTTCAAAGATATTCAGCACGTCAGCCTTCATCATGAAAAGCTGCGTCACACCATTGATCATGATGGAATATTTCAATGCCGGTAGATCCAGCCAACCGCATCGGCGTGGTCGGCCTGTTGTACTGCCAAATTCATTTCCTTCTTTTCGCATCGCTTCCCCAGTCGCATCAAACAGCTCAGTCGGAAAAGGTCCACTTCCAACTCTGGTGCAATAAGCCTTGAAAATCCCAAAAACCTCACCGATTTTGGACGGCGCCACTCCCAAACCTGTGCAAGCTCCAGCGGTCATGGTAGTACTGCTAGTCACAAAAGGGTAACTTCCAAAATCCACATCCAGCAATGAGCCCTGAGCACCTTCCGCAAGAATTTTCTTGTTGGAAGTCAAAGCATCATTTACTACATATTCACTGTCAATCAAGTTGAGGGTTTTTACAAACTCTACAGCTTCGAAAAACTGCCCCTCCATTTCTTCCAATTTATCGACAGGAAAATTGTAAAAAGATAGCGTGGTTTTATGTTTGTCAACCAGTACTTGGTATTTTTCTCGGAAATCCGGGCTTAGGATATCACCGATCCGAAGGGCAGACCGTCCAATTTTATCCTGATAAGTCGGACCGATGCCTTTCAGTGTTGAACCGATTTTCTTATCGCCTTTAGATTGCTCGTAGGCAGCATCCAAAAGTTTGTGAGTTGGGATGATAATGGTAGCCTTTTTTGAGACCACCAGATTTTTTTGATAATCGATTGAAAATTTACCCAATCCCTCGATTTCTTTCTTCAGAATGATCGGATCAAGGACTACCCCATTTCCGATTATGTTAAGGATCTGAGATCTGAAAATCCCCGAAGGAATCTGGTGAAGCACGTGTTTGATACCGTCAAACTCCAGGGTATGTCCAGCGTTAGGACCACCTTGGAATCGGGCAACCACCTCATATTGAGGAGCCAACACGTCAACAATTTTACCTTTTCCTTCATCTCCCCACTGGAGACCCAGCAATACATCCATCTTCATTTGATGTGCAGTCTTATCGGTTATTCGAATTTTTTTAAAGGGCGAAATTTGCGATAAGGGGATAGAAAACCAAGTGAAACAGCTTAATTATTTCCTTTTATCAGATTGATGTAGTAGTAGTACATAACATCTTCCTCTGGCTGATCCTGGGCTCGGAACATCAGTCCGTGCGTAGTATTCACATACTCACCAGATAGATCTGGGTTTATTTCCGACAGGTCGATTTCGTTAAGTTTCTGAAAATTACCATCAAAAACCTCCAAAAAAAAATGTGAGTTTGCGCCCCCTTCTCCTTTTACCAGTCTGATGTACTTATCTACGCTTTCCAAATAATCCATATATCCGTAGCGAACCTGGGCCGACATAGCCTTTTCCAATTCAAACTGCAACTCACCGGAACTTACCTCATTAGAATAATTCTGTGGTAGCACCCGCGCAGAAGCATATGCGACGGACTTTGATGAATAGATTTTCTGGTCTTGAGATCTTAAGTCATGAACAAGAAAATCGCTAAAACTGGGATAGGTAACGATCATGTTACTTCCTACTATGCTGATCTGAGGGGCATCATTCCCTCCCAAAATAAGATTTCCGGATGTCACTTTGAATCTCAATTTGAAGTAACTCTGGGAATCCAAAACGACCGGTGCAAAAAACATCGAATCCAACGACGGGCTATACCCGAATACCCGAACTTGACGATCATCATCAAACACAAAATACCCGACCCCGGAATTTTTATCCAAACCGTAGAATTCATGGGAAGATTTAGCCGTAGGTACAGAAACCATCAAATAAGGAGTATCACCAAATATCCCATATCCATTCATAAATTTCATGGACACTTCTTTGGTTTCCCTGTTCTGGTTGAAAAACTGCTGCGAATTCATAAAGATCAGATGATCTTTGGTCGCGAAGAAAGAAAATAAACTACCTACTCCATACGGACCATCGATCTCCATTATATCTCCTTCCTTAATCCAAGCCGAATCTGGCGATACAAAGAGACTATCCAACGAATGGGCTAGCCGGTTGTAAATGACGCCTTTGCTTCGTGTCGAGTCAAGCGAGACATAATAAAAAGGTTCGGAGGTAAGGCCGCCTTTCCCAAGAAAGAACTTCTTGCGATCAGAGATATCCAACAAAAAATCCTGTTCAAAAGTCTTCCTTTCTGAACAGGATACAAGAATCACCAGTCCAACTAGCGCAAACAGATCAATTTTTCGCATTAAAATCTTCCACCGAATCAAAGACGGTGAAAATATTGTTTAGTTTGGTGATTATCAAGAGTTTTTTGACATGTTCGGATGGTGATGTTAAATATACTTCTCCTCCAACATTCCGCATTTTAGTCAGCATGGTGATCAGCAGGCCGATTCCACTGGAACTGATATAACGCACCTCACTCAGGTCAATGACAAAGGTTCTAGAACCTTCCTGAATAGCATCAGACACCACTTCGACCAATTTTGGACCGACTTCATCTCCGATCAGGTCACCTTGAATAAATAAATAATTTGCTTTTTCACCCTTCTGGGTGGTGTAGGTCAGTTTCATCTGTTGATAATTTGTTTTTTAAAGGCCAGATGGAATCTCGCATGATTAAATTTTATTCCCTTATGAAACTCTAGCGGCATGCTCGATTTCATTTAACTAGCTTTTCGATTGTCGCACTTTTCTTTGGTGCAGTTTCCGTACAAAATTAATGAGTGATGGAGTACTTGAAAGTGTAAAATATCTCCTACGGTATTTTGGATGTTTTGGATTCTGGGATCGCAAAATTCCATCACCTGATTGCATTCCACACAAATCAGGTGATCGTGCTGTTTATATCCGTATGACTTTTCGAATTGTGCCAGATTTTTCCCGAATTGGTGCTTTGTCACCAAATCACATTCTACGAGCAAATCCAAGGTGTTGTAAACCGTAGCCCGGCTGACGCGGTAATTCTTGTTTTTCATACTGATGTAGAGACCCTCCACATCAAAATGTCCTGTACGGCTGTAAATCTCCTCTAAAATCGCATAGCGTTCCGGCGTTTTTCGGAGTTTCTGGTTTTCCAGATAAGCTGTAAATATCTTTTTGACCTCTTCGAAATGGGTGGTATTCAGGGGCATTTTCTGCGTATTTTTTCAAATATAACTTTTGTCTTCTATAAAAGATTCACTCAGTCAAAACGGGAAACTTTGATAATTCCATTTACCTGCTGGAGATTTTTGATCAGATGGTCCAAATGCTCCGTGCTGTGGACGTATAGTTTGATTGTGCCCTCAAAAATTCCGGCATCCGAATCCACAGTGATCGATCGCATATTTACTTTCAATTCGTTGGATATCACTTTGGTCACATCATTGATCAGACCAACCCGATCCGTTCCCAAAATCCTCAAACCTGCCAAAAATGCTATTTGCTTTTGACTCGTCCAACGTGCTTTGATAACTCTGTTTCCGTGATTGGAAAGCAGCTCCAAAGCATTTGGACAGGAAGTCCGGTGGATTTTGATTCCCTCATTGATCGTAACAAATCCAAATACATCATCTCCCGGAATAGGATTGCAGCATTTGGCCAAAATGTAATCCACCACATCCATGTCTTCTCCAATGAGCAACTGATCATGCTCGGAGCCTTTGAGACTTTTGATTTCTTTGGTGAATGAACTTTCGTCTTTGACTTTTTCGCTGACTTTGCTTTTGGCTTTCCGATTCTCTTTGAAGTCTTTGAAGGACTTGATCGAAGTTGGATCAATAATTCCTTTTCCAACTCTATAATAAAACTCATTCGCAGTTTTCAACTCAAAGTACGCCCGCAGCTGCTCAACAGTTTCGGAGTTAAAATCCATTTTCATGGCTTTCAGTTTCCTCTGGACGATCTCTCTGCCATCCAAAATCGCTGATTTCTTTTCCTCCCGAAGTGCATCTTTGATTTTGGCTTTTGCCCTGGAAGTGACCACGTTGTTGAGCCAGTCCTCAGTGGGTTTTTGCTTGTTTGAAGTCAGGATTTCAACCTGATCTCCGTTTTTCAGCTTATGGCTGATCGGAACAAGTTTTTGGTTGACTTTTGCTCCGATGCATTTTGCCCCGATTTCAGTATGGATTTCAAAAGCAAAATCCAAAGCTGTAGAGCCGACGGGAAGTACTTTCAAATCGCCCTTTGGGGTGAAAACAAAAACCTCGTCATGGAATAAATTTCCCCGGAAATCATCCATGAATTCAATCGCATTCCCGTCGTTTGACTCCAGAATGCTTCTCACCTGGCTGATCCAGTCGTCGAGACCGGATCCTGCTTTTCCGGAACTTTCCCGATCTTTGTATTTCCAGTGAGCAGCATATCCCCGTTCCGCGATTTCATCCATTCTTGCGGTTCGGATCTGAACTTCCACCCATTGGCCTGTATTGCTCATTACCGTAGTGTGGAGTGACTCATAGCCATTGGATCGCGGAGTACTGATCCAATCCCTAAGTCTGTCGGGATTGGGTCTGTAATAATCTGTTACAATCGAATATACCTGCCAGCAATCCGCCTTCTCATTTTCCAATTCACTATCAAGTATAATTCTGATGGCAAAAAGGTCATATACTTCCTCAAAAGGGATACCCTGCTTCTTCATCTTGTTGTAGATGGAGTATACAGACTTAGGCCTTCCTTTGATTGTGAATTTGAAACTTTGTTTCACAAGTTCATCCTCAATCGGCTGAATGAAGGTTTTGATAAATCTATTCCGATAGCTTCTCGACTCGTTGATTTTTTTGACGATCTCCTTGTAGGTATCGGTATCAGTGTATTTGAGGTACAAATCTTCCAATTCGGACTTGATCGCATACAAACCCAGTCTATGCGCAAGAGGAGCGTAGAGATACATGGTTTCCGATGCGATCTTCAGCTGCTTATGACGTGGCATACTCGATAGCGTCCTCATGTTATTGAGTCGATCGGCAAGCTTGATCAAAATTACACGAACGTCATCTGAAAGCGTAAGGAGCATCTTTCGGAAGTTTTCAGCCTGTTGGGAACTTCCATAATCAAAAACTCCGGAAATCTTGGTCAGCCCGTCTATAATGGTCATGACCTTGTGGCCAAACTCCCGCTCAATATCCTCAAGCTCCCAATCCGTATCCTCTACGACATCATGGAGCAGAGCCGAAATGATCGAGGTCGTACCTAAACCGATCTCTTCCACACAAACCAGAGCTACCTCCAAGGGATGATAGATGTATGGTTCGCCGGATTTGCGGCGCATATCTTTGTGTGCCTCCAAAGAGATACTGAAAGCTTTTTTGATAAGCTTGGTATCACCCGGTTTCAAAATAGGCTTAGCCTGTTTGAGCAGCTTGCGGTATCGTTTGAGAATTTCCTTTCGTTCTTCTTCTATGTCCACAGGGATCATATGGGTGGAATTTTATTCAAAATTGGGACAGGGATTAAATCATTCCACATTTTTTGGAAATATTTTTTCTAACGCTTGCGAAAAATTAAATTATGTCTTTACCTTTGCATCCACAATTGGAAAAGGAGATCATTGATCAAATAATCTCGGTCTGATTGAATCCAATGCGGATGTGGCGAAATTGGTAGACGCACTAGACTTAGGATCTAGCGCCGCGAGGCATGGGGGTTCGAGTCCCTCTATCCGCACAACACAAGCCCTCAATCACTCCACTGTTTTTGATCAGACAGGAAAGAGATTGGGGGTTTTTAGTTCATCATCTGTTTAATTCTATACACCTTGGAAATTACATTAGACAAGCATTCAGCAAATCAAGCTTCAATTAAAATTAAGCTAAACGAAGCAGATTATCAACCAAAGGTTGATGCCAAACTAAAGGACTACGCTAAAAAGGCTGCCATCAAAGGTTTCCGCCCGGGCAAAGCTCCCATCTCTATGGTGAAAGGCATGTATGGTGTTTCCATTTTGGTAGATGAAATTAATGCTCTTCTGGGTGAGTCTTTGAATACTTATTTGAAGGAACAAACTTTTAGAATTCTGGGAGAGCCACTTCCAGTTGAAAAAGAAGACAATTCCATTGACTGGAAAACTCAGAAGGATTTTGACTTTGAATACAAAATCGGCTTCGTGGAATCTGTAGATGTCGCTTTGGACAACAGCACCAAAGGAACCAAGTATTCTATCAAAGTGGATGAAAAGCTTGTAAACGAGACTATCGAAAACCTGAAGTCACAATACGGTAACAGCACCAATCCTGAAATAAGCGAGGCTGATGACAATGTCTATGGCGATCTCAAAGCCTCTGAAGGAGAATTCACAAAGACTCTTTCCCTACCGCTTTCAAAACTTTCGAAAAAACTAGCTTCAAAATTCGTTGGACTGGGCAAAGATGCTGTGGTTGAGTTTGAAGCAAAAGATGTAAAAAAAGGTGAATGGTCAGAAGCATTTGGATTGACAGACGAAGAAGCTGCTGAGGTTAATGGCACTTTTACTTTTACTGTGAAAAACATCAACAGAACAGAACCTGCGACTTTGGATCAGGAATTTTTTGATAAAATCTTTGGACCTGACTCCGTGAAATCTGAAGAAGAATTTATTGCTAAAGTTCAAGAAACCCTTCAGGATAGCTACAGCCGGGAATCCAAAGTTTTCACTGAAGAAGAACTGAAGAAAGTATTGGTCGAAAAAGCAAACCTCGAACTTCCGGACGCATTTCTGAAAGAATGGTTGCTGAAGGCCAATGACGGAAAAGTCTCATCAGCTGATGTTGAAAATGAATATCCAATTTATGCCAAGCAACTGACTTGGTCATTGATTTCCAATCAAATTGCAAAAGATAACAGCATCAAAGCTGAGCATGAAGATGTGATCGAGAAAACCAAAGAAATGATTCGTGAGCAGTTTGCTTCCTCAGGTCTTGGTTCTCAGATGGAAGCGAGCATGGATATGTTTGTAGACAACTATCTGAAAGGAAACGAGGGCCAGAATTACATGAACATGCTGACCTCAGTCCAAAATGAAAAAGTTTTGGCATTCGTCCAGGAGAAAATTGATCTCACAGAAAAGACGATCACCATTGACGAATTCAAGGAACTTTTAGAGAAGTAAATCGATTTAGAGAGTTATATTGAAAAGTCCTTTTTTAAAGGACTTTTTTATTTTTGCTACCACAACAGACTCAGAAATGATCAACAAAGAAGAATTCAGAAAATACGCCATTCACAACCAAGGCGTCAGCGGAACGGCATTTGACCAATACACTCAGCATATCGAAAACATGACCCGTTCGGTGATCGAGGAGAGACCTCAAAACTTCCGGGAGATCGATGTGTTTTCAAGATTGATCATGGACAGGATCATTTTCTTGGGAACAGGTATTGATGACCATATTGCCAACATCATTGTAGCCCAGTTGCTATTCCTGGAATCAGTAGATGCCAAAAAAGATGTATTACTTTATGTCAACAGCCCGGGTGGATCTGTGACTGCAGGATTAGGAATATATGATACGATGCAGTACATCGGGCCGGACGTTGCGACGATTTGTACAGGAATTGCAGCTTCCATGGGAGCTGTGCTATTGGCCGGTGGTGCCAAAAACAAAAGATCAGCACTACAGCATTCCAGGGTAATGATTCACCAGCCTTCCGGCGGAATGCAGGGACAGTCCAGAGACATGGAAATCTCTCTGAAACTCATCCTTTCCATGAGAGAGGAACTGTACCAAATCCTGGCAAATCATACTGGAAAAACTTTCGAAGAAATTGAAAAGGATTCTGACCGAGATTATTGGTTAAGAGCTCAGGAGGCCAAAGAATACGGCCTAATTGATGAAGTTTTAGTTAAAAAAGCATAAGCATGGCTCAAGTAACCTGCTCCTTCTGCGGCAGAAATAAGAAAGATGTGGATCTGATGGTATCGGGCATTTCCGCCCATATCTGCAATTTCTGCATCGACCAGGCCCACCTGATTCTTGGCGAGGAAGATAAAACCAAGAAAACCGGTGCCAAACCTAAGTTTAAACTTAAGAAGCCCAAGGAGCTGACTTCTTACCTGGACCAATATGTAATCGGTCAAGAGGAAGCTAAAAAAGTATTGACTGTAGCGGTTTACAACCATTACAAGCGTCTTCAGCAAAAAGACGACCATGATGAAATCAAGATTGAAAAATCTAACATCATCATGGTGGGTGACACCGGTACCGGTAAAACTTATCTCGCAAAAACGCTGGCGAAAATCCTGGAAGTACCTTTCTGCATAGCCGATGCGACTGTTTTAACAGAGGCAGGCTATGTAGGAGAAGATGTGGAAAGTATCCTGACCCGTTTACTTCAATCCGCTGATTACAATGTGGAAGCTGCTGAGCGAGGAATCGTCTACATCGATGAGCTGGATAAAATCGCCCGTAAATCAGACAACCCATCCATCACACGCGATGTGAGTGGAGAAGGTGTGCAACAAGCGATGTTAAAACTCCTCGAAGGAACAATGGTGAACGTACCACCTCAAGGAGGCAGAAAGCACCCCGACCAAAAAATGATCGCTGTGAATACGGAGAATATCCTGTTCATCTGCGGAGGAGCATTTGACGGAATTGCAAGACATATCGGAAAGCGCTTGAATACTCAGCCTATGGGCTTTGGCAAAACCAGCGATACCCCACAGGCAGACCGAGAAAATCTACTGCAATATGTGACTGCCCAGGATTTAAAGGCGTTTGGTTTGATTCCTGAGTTGATCGGAAGACTTCCGGTTTTGACCCATTTGGATCCTTTGCACAAGGATGCCTTAAAACGAATCCTAACTGAGCCTAAAAATGCGCTGGTAAAGCAGTACACCAAATTGTTGGCAATGGAAGGCGTTACGTTGAAATTTGAGAATAGTGCTCTGGATTTCATCGTGGACAAAGCCGATGAATATAAGCTGGGAGCCCGTGGACTTCGATCCATTTGCGAAGCGATCATCACGGATGCGATGTATGAAGTACCCTCTGACGATTCGATCAAGGAACTGGTCATCGACGAAGGTTATGCCCGATCCAAGTTTGACAAATCGAAATTCAAGCGACTTCAGGTTGCTTAAGATCACAAACCCTGCTTCCTTGAAGCGGGGTTTATTTTTTCAGGGAATTTAAAAGCAATCTTGCAGTTGTCTCCGATGCCGAACTTTCTCCAATTCTTTCTTGAATCAAATCATATCCTTGGAGCATTTGGCCCTTGTAGACCACATTGGTAAAAATCCGATTCAGTTCTTCCCTTAATTTCTCTACTGAAAAATCATCCTGGATTAATTCCTTTACCACTTCTTTTCCTGCAATCAGATTGACAAGGGAAATGAAAGGAACCCGGATCAGGCTTTTTGCAATCCTATAAGAAATTGAAGATGTACGATAAACTACAATTTGGGGAACACGGAAAAGGGCTGTTTCCAGGGTCGCAGTCCCGGAAGTAACCACAGAAGCGGTAGCGTGACTGAGCAGATCATAGGTCTGGTTGATCACGATTTTCAATCCTGACTTTCGAGCCGGATCATAGATCGAATCCGGCAAACTATCCACTCCTGCTATGACAAACTGTGCATTCGGGAACTCCTTTACCAAACTGACCATCTTATCCAGCATGGAATCTATCTCTTGCTTTCTGCTTCCCGGAAGCAGTGCTATAATGGGTTGGAAGCTCAATTCATTCTTTTGAAAGAAAAAATCATGGGGCTTAAACTTCCGAATTTCATCCAAAAGCGGATTGCCCACATAGTGTACTTTCATGTCAAACTTCTCAAAAAATTCCGGTTCAAACGGAAGGATCGAATAGATCTGATCTGTGAAAGCTTTGAGTTTCAATGCCCGTTTTTGGTTCCATGCCCATACTTTTGGTGGAATGTAATAGTGAACCGGAATTCCGTTTCCTTTGGCAAAAGCAGCGATTTTCATGTTGAATCCGCCGTAATCCACCAAAATCAAAGCGTCAGGGCGGTATGCTAAAAGATCCTTTTTGACTAGGTTCAGGTATTTCAGCACTTTACGAAAACCCAATACCACTTCCAAAAATCCCATTACTGAGATTTCAGAATAATCCACTGCCAGATCGACTCCCGCATCTTTGGAATAGCTCCCACCCATTCCCCGGAAACAAATGGAATGATCCAGAGATTTTAAGGCCAAAATCAAATTGGAGGCATGGAGATCGCCTGAGCGCTCACCGGATATGATGTAGATTTTCTTCAATTTTCTTGGGTAATTTTTCTCCTAAAAATAAAAGTAGGCTTTTGGACCTACTTTTCATTCAACATTTTAAATTCTCAATTTTAAATTCCTTCCCCAAAGTACTCCACGAAATTCCTCGGTGTTTCGTAAAGGGTCAGTTTATTAAGCCCACCAAACTTGGTGATTTCCTTGATCGCAGGCTCCAAAATCTTCCAAAATTCCATCACTAAAATCTCACAACTTGCCAGCTTCCCTTGCATAAAGTCCACATCGACATTCAGGTTTTTATGATCCACTTTATCGATCACCAGTTTTCTGATCAACGTGCTCAACTGCTTCAAATCAACAACAAAACCTGTTTCCGGGTCGGGAAGGCCTTTTACAGTTACGATCAACTCAAAATTATGTCCATGCCAGTTGACATTGGCGCAGGGTCCAAATACCGCAAAATTCTTTTCGTCGGACCAAGTGGGATTCCACAGTTTGTGGGCAGCGTTGAAGTGTTCCTTTCGGGAGATGTAAATCATCGGCTTTTGAAATTCGCTGCGAAGTTAGGCAAAAGTAAATGGATAAGAAATTGCATTGTTCGCTTCAACGGTAATCCAACCAAACCAATGGAAGGTTCCAAGTCAATTGCTGTTCATCGCAGTGAAAAATAGAACCAAATGGTCCTCGCGTGCCAAATCCAATTTCCCGTTTTTGATAATCTCTTTGGCTTTTTCCTGATCAGCCGGATCAAGCGCTTTCAAGATGACATTGGTTCTGGGTTTTACATTTGTCACAATGTTATTTCCATCAACCAGAAAATAGGTTTCTTCAAAAACAAACATTTGACCTGCTGAAGGCGCATAACTGTTTTTGGGCGGGGTGACCAGATCTGAATAAAACTTTCGGATCAGCGTGTATTTTTTCCCTTCTCCCAACACATTAACCAAGTCACTTGGCCCAATCCCTTTGATGTTTTCAAATCCTTTTTTGAAGAGCAAATTTGGAAGCAATCCGGGAATGGCACTTTGAGCAATCAGAATGGAAGGGCGCTGGAGAACTGCATATTCCAAATAATCCTTGTCCAGGTAAATCGTATTCCCGGCTTCATTCACCACTTCCAGTTCATTGTCATGAATATTGAAGCGATAGGCCACATCTTCTTTGAGTCCGGCATTCGTCGTGGCAATGTCAGCCTTCGCCCAGTCTGCAAACAAATATGGTGAACCATCGATCTGATTATAGGGCGTCAACTTGGCCGGAACCCCATTGAAATCGACATTTGCAATTTGTGAAAATGCCCCTTCTGAGATTAGCAGGAACACGATTACCAATACCATTTTCATCTTAATACTTGATTAACTTCTTGTGCAACGTCAACTTATTGGTTTCAATTTTCAACAAGTACAAACCAGGTTGAGCCGGCAGTGTGATGTATTCTGTCAATTCATCCCCGTTTTTACCAGCTACTTTGGTTAAATACACCCTCCCTGCCATATCAACCAAGGTTAGGGTGATTTTGCCCTTGTATTCATTTAAGAATTGGATACTCACATTGTCCTGAGAAGGAACGGGGCCAACAAATATCCCAAATCTGCTTAGGTCTGGCTCCGGAATCGCTGAAATGATCACCGGATCAGAAAGTCTGTTGCAGACGCTGTCAAAGATTGCCACCTGGTAAGATCCATCCGAAACCGCCACATAACTACGCTGAACTGCACCCGGAATGACCTGACCATTGAGATACCATTGGTAAGAATTCCCCGGCTGCTGAGAGGTTAATTGATCCCCATTTATCACAATTATAGGTTTCAGCAATTCATTGGCACCGATGACAATTTCCTGCTCAAAGGAAGTAGAACCTTGGCTATTCGAGATGGTAAGTGTCACAGGGTAGCTTCCTGGAGAATTAAAGACAAAAATAGGATTCTCTAAAGTTGAAGTTCCAACTTGGCCGAATTCCCAAAGATAAGTGGAGACAGCGCCTTCGCTTTGATTTTCAAAAGTAACCGCAGCCCCAACGCAGTTATAGGTGGATTCAAATTTCGCAAAAAGAACCTCCTCACAATTCTGCCTCAACCAACCACTTGCATTTTGTACAGTGGATCCAGTTCCCAAATTTATAATTCCTTGACCTGTCTTGTTGACATTGGTCACGTTGAGATGGGTGAAGCAGAGTTTGCGGTAAACATCATAAATCAGAGTGCTGCCTCCGGCCAATGCCGTAATCAAAGCCTTTGATTGCTCTGTAGCTGTTGAAAGGATTTCATTAAGGACCGTAAAAGTTCCAGTTTGACCAAACTCCAAAATGCCTCCCGGACCAAGCTCCAATTTTTCAACTTCTATGGCAATAGATCCCAAAACTCCTTTTCCATTTGAAATTTCAAGATTAGTAATCCCGTCACTATTGATTGCAAGTGTACCAGAAAGGATTTCAAGTCCTGCTAAAGCAGTGGAAGAGGCATTGGAAAACTGTCCATTTGTCCCTTGAAATTGACCAAGAAGATTAGCCTTTAATTGCGCTGTACTTGAAACTGATAAGGTTTCAGAAAATTTCAAAGTATCAAAATCTCCACCCAAAACCCCGTTTGGTTGAATTCGGATTTGATTTGCTTCCAAAACGGGCATGTCAAAATTGACTTTGGCGGATTCAATTTCTAATTCATCCAGTTTTTCTCCTGAAATCACTCGCCAATTTCCTTTTTCAAAACGTACACTTGAATTTTCAAAAAGTGCCTGGCCAAATTCGACCAACAATTCATTTGTACTTTCCGAATCAAATACGATCAACCCATTTTTGACTTCTGTGATTTGATTGCTTATTCTGAAGCCATTTGAAACCAAAAGTGACTGCGAATTTAAATCAAGGGTCAACAACTGATTTCCAAACACATTGACGCTGAATGCCTGTGATGAACCGGTTAAACTGACGGTTTTGTTTTGTCCGGAAGGCCCATCAAAAACCACCCGAGTTCCGCTTCCGGGGATTTTTCCGGCCGCCGGACCATTTGCAGAAAGAGACCAATTCGCTTGGTCACTCCAATTTCCTGTCGTCCCACCTATCCAATAGAGTGTTTCATCAGCTCCGTCAAGCGTTCCCGAAGTGAATACCAGGGAAAAAGGTTGCATTCCAAAAGTCAGTTCATTTTTGTGAGTGACTCTTAGGGTATATTTTTTAGGCTTCAGTGAAGTGATCAGGATTTGCTCCACATTATCCCTGAAATTGTCCCCGTTTTGAAGACCTCTGGCTCCAGCACCTACAGCCGGATCTAAAGTCCAAGGGAAATACTCCACTCCGTCTTCATCAAAAATCCTTAAGTCCAGATCATTTACCAACAAAAGTTTACCCGGGTCAACACTTGTTGCTGCCGGAGTTCCTGCAGGATCTGTCCAGGCTATCGTGGCTTTGATCGGAGTGATGCCATCCGAAACTATTTGATACTCGAAACTAGCTCCTTGATCCAAAATCAATTCCCGGATCAAACGACTGCTTCCATCTTCATTTAATATCAACTCGGCGGAAGCTTTCGCGTCCAAAAGTCCCCATCCATACATATAGTCAGGCCCCGGTGAAGGGCCGGCTTCCTTTGCAGTGTGGATGGCCAAGGCTTTCAGCGTAGCTGCCAGCATAAACTTTTCAGGATTTCTTTGTCCATAAAGCTGCTGGATAAGAAAAAGGGAGCCCGTCACATTTGGGGCCGACATTGAAGTGCCACTCAAGCTCGCATAGGAATTTTCATCGGAGGATGTAATCGAGGAGCTAAAAACATTCACTCCCATTCCAACCAAATCTGGTTTAATTCGACCATCATCGGTTGGTCCCCAAGCTGAAAAAGAACCGAGAGCAACAGAATTAGGCCCTGCATAATCCAACACCTGTGAAACTGCACCTACAGTTATGTTATTTTTTGCCACTCCTTCGGGGCCGATGGTATCATCTGGTCCATCCGGCGGCCTTGTGCCATCACCCCGGTCATCCCGGTCATTACCTGCAGACCAAATCACCGTGTAGTAAGGTCTGGAATACAGAAGTTCATCAATTGCCTGGGATTTGGCAGAATAAAACCCAAATCTCCAGTCCTCATCAGGATCTACTCCTGGGTTACCAAACCAGGTCCAATTAGAACCCTCTTGCCTCCAACCTAAAACAACTCCATAGGAATGATTTGATATTAGCATACCTGCGGGCTTTGATACAGGTTCATAGGCATTTGCGAGCATTTTGGAAATATCGGCTTCCCAATTAAATGCCCAACCGGTCGCCTCATAAGCCATCCCTTTTGCACCACTGTTGATTCCGGAGGCTAAAATTGTCCCGGCAACATGAGTGGCATGGTCACTTAGCGTTTCTGTAGATCCATCTACTTGAGTGAGTCGGTTTCCAAATTCAGGATGGTCTCTTTTTGGTCGGGTTTGGTCAAAAATCCCAGCTACAAGCCCCTTGCCCGTAAGGTTTAATCCCAGTGATCCTCCAGGCTGAAGATGGTTGGCACCGGTAGTGATTGCTGCACTGATATTATGAGGCGCATAGATCACAGGATATCCTGATTCATCCAAATATTGGATTTTGGAAAAATACCCATCCTTGAGTCTCAATCCTCCTTCCTCTCTTAAAAATGGAAAACTGTATTGGCTAAGAGGTTTTGAAAGCGTAAACAAACCCAATTTTCCACGAAGGCTTTGTTCGCTTTCTATCCTGGCTGCTTCCCATTTTGCCTTTAACTCTTTATCCTGAGAAAATCCCTTTTCTGCGAAAAAGAATAACCCGGCTATTAACAAAATGCACCTGCCTAACCTTAAAATATTGTTCATAAATCTTACCTCTTGCTTACCAAACTCTTATTGCAAACGTATTGATCCTTAGATCAATCAAAATTTTCCCTTAATTAAACACTCCTAAATTCATATTCGTTAAAATATTCAAAAAAAAAGGAGGGCATGGCCCTCCTTCAAAAGCTTACATAAAATTTACTTTTTCACCAAAGTGGTTTTTGCATTGATGATATCATTAGGTACATCAGCCCAATACAGGGTCACAGTTTTAGCCACTGGGTCATAAGCCCCAACAGTCTCACCAGAAGCTGGATTGGTAATAGCAAATTCAACTTGGGCTGTTCGGACAAATGTGATTTTCCCACAATTATCACCATAGACCACTTCCTGAGTACCGGAGAATCCAAAAGCCGCATACAATCCTGCAGAAATGTCAGATACCACATACTGACCATTTGGAAGAGGTTTAAAGGTGACATCTTTGGTGAAGTTGCCATAGACCGTGGAAGTGCTCGCCACCCAAACATCGGTATCTTTCGAAATTGCAGAGGTACATACTACACGGATATTGATGGTAAGGTCCGCATAGTTGGGAGACAACTCGGCTCCAGTTGCTGAATCAATCAACAGTTTCAACACCGGGGATTCCGTTGGTTGAATATTCCCTGTGAGAATGGTCACGGGGAAATTACCAACAAACTCACCTGCCGGGATCGTCAAGGAATTTGAAGCCAAGGTATAATGAACACCGTTCACAGCTGTTGAGGT
>DATIAI010000592.1:0-2895 GCA_035458065.1 Algoriphagus sp.
CCTGTGGCACATGGTCCGGAAAATTACTTTGGCTTACCGGGGTTAATCCTTGAAGTCCATAATCAGGGCAGGACGCTGATCTGTGAAAAGATCGAACTGAATCCCTCAGCCGATCCGGTGAAGATTGAGCATCCAAAGCGAGGAAAAATTGTAAGCCGGGAGGAATTTCGTGTGGAGCAGGAAGAGGGAATGAAGCAAATGATGAACAAATATCAAGGCAAGCCGGGAGAGGGGAATCAGTTTACGATAAGGATAGGGAACTAGTACGAAGTATATAGTACAAAGTGCCAAGTATGGGGACTCGGGACTGAGTGGTCAGTTTTCAGTAATCAGTTTTCAGTACTCAAATTCCAGCTTCAATAGTTCAACTTAAGATTTTATATTCTCACCTGAATTACTATGTCTTTTTTAAAAAGATTTTCAGTTTTTTTCTCCTTTCGTTTAGGCCTCGGTGAGTGTCACCACTCACCGAAAGTACCAAATGAACCATTTTCTGGAATGTATCGGTCGCTGATTTGCCTTGGGTTTTTCCTTTTTTCCACCGCAGCTTTTTCCCAAACCAAGCATCTCATCGGGCAAGTTTTAGATAGCTTAAATCGACCGATTCCCTATGCGAATGTCGTGGCGGTCAACCAAAGCACCCAGAAGATCGGCGGGTTTGGAATCACGAATGAGGAGGGGAGATTTAAAGTGACTCTCTCCCCTGGTTCCCAATACTTGTTGAGGGTTTCTTTTGTTGGTTTTCAGCAGTTTGAAAAACTGATCTCGGAATGGGACTCTGAGGTTCAAATGCAGATCATCCTCAAACAAAGCGACACGGAACTTGGTCTGGTCGAAGTCGTGTCGGAAATGCCGGTAACCATGAAGGGCGATACGCTCACTTACAAAACCGACGCCTTTACCACCGGCACAGAAAGAAAGTTGGAAGATGTCCTGGAAAAGCTGCCGGGATTTCAGATCGATGACAATGGTGATGTTAAAGTGCAGGGGAAAAAAGTCGATAAAGTCTTGGTTGACGGAAAGACTTTCTTTGACGGAGACACCAAGCTGGCTACCAAAAACCTTCCGGCCAATGCCGTAGACCGTGTGCAGGTTTTAAAAAATTTCAATGAGATTTCCCCTATTCGAGGGCTGGACAATGACGAGACTTTGGCGCTCAACATTCAACTCAAAGACGGGAAAAAGAACATGGTTTTCGGAGATGTCACAGCAGGTGCAGGGCCACAGGAACGTTATCTCGGCCATGCGAATGTCTTTTATTACGCTCCCAAACTGAATCTAAATCTCATTGCCGGTAGCAACAACGTGGGAGAACAGACTTTTACGCTCCAGGATTATTTCCGCTTCAGTGGGGGAATGGTAGGTTTGGGCCGAAGAACCGGTTCGAATGTTTCATTGTCAGGAGACGATTTCGGCATTCCCATGGCCAGCAGAGACAATGCTGCATCTTTAGAAACCCATCTCGGCGCTTTCAATTTCAACTACAACCCCAGCAAAAAGTGGCGGCATTCTGGATTTCTGATCGGTTCAAGTTCTGATAATGAACTCGGGAGTTCCTCTCTCCGAACCTACCTAAATTCAGGAGAAAATAATCAGGAATTGTTGACCTCCGCCAGTCGTGTGGAAAATAAATCCGGACTCTTGAAGTACGGCTTGACTTTCACCCCAAAAGAAGAAACTTATTTCAAATACAGCTTCTTTGGCAAACTATCAGAAATCGAAAACGGGAATTTGCTGAATTCAAATTTTGGACAAAGGGAGCAAAATCTCGCAACCATCCAGACTCGAACGCCATACAGTCTCCAGCAAAAAGCCGAATGGTATCACGCCCCAAGCGAAAAACGGGTTTTTTCGATGGAAGCCAATTGGGAAAAGAAATTCCAGGATCCTCTTTATGATCTGACTACCAATCTCAAACCGATGGAGGGGTTGATTCCAGTAATGAATCAGGAAAGTTACCGCTTCCTACAGCAGCAGGAAATCAACACCCAAACCATAGAAGGGGCTTTCAACTACTATCATATCCTGAACGCAACCAATCATCTCAATTGGTCTTTGGGCTATCAAAACATTTCCCAAAACCTGACAGGGGCACTGGAACAAGTAGGCTCTGAGAGTGAGTTTGATTCATTTGACAATGACAATGAATTTGGGCTGCAGGATATGTATCTGGGGATGACCTACAAGACCAAGTGGAAAAAAGTGATCCTCAGTCCATCGGTTTACCTTCACCGATACGCGTGGAAGGACATTCAATTTGGGGATGAACGCAACTATGACAAGGTTTTGGCATTGCCGGGATTCTATTCCAAATGGAACATCAAATCGACCAAATCCCTGACATATCGCTTCCAGACAGAAGCGAATTTTATGGACATCCAAAAGCTCGCCCAGGGTTTTGTCCTGCAGGATTACAATGCTGTTTTTCAGGGAAACCGGACGCTCGACAATGGACTTTTCTATTCTCATTCCTTGTATTACAACCATTTCGACATGTTCTCCGGGCTTAATCTGTCAGGAAATGTGAACTGGCAGCGGAAACGTGACGAGCTTATCACCACGACCGATTTTGCAGGAATCAACCGCTTGCTGTCTGTTTTGAATATCGAGCCAATCAATGAAACTGTCAACGCTGACTTAAGAATGGACAAGCGCTACAACCGCTTCAAACTGGATGCGGGTGGTCGATGGAGTGCCTTTTCCACCAATCTTGTATTGGATGAAAATCCTACCAGGAATGAGCAGTTTTCCCAGACGTATGATTTCGGAGTGACTTCCACTTTCTTCAAAATTCTCGAAGTGGATCTCGGCTATTCTTTCACTGCCAACAATTACAATTCGGGGGAAATCAAAAACACCTTCACCACACACAGTCCAAAAGTCGAGATCGACCTG
>DATIAI010000593.1:0-4971 GCA_035458065.1 Algoriphagus sp.
GCAGTTATGAGCCAAAACGGAGCGAACATTGGTCACCAACTTGATTTCCTGATCCGGAGAAAGGTCAGAGGTGAAAGTTGCCAGATCAATGGTGATAGATTCCGGCGCTTCAGAATCTTCACCCCACGGTAAAACCTCAGTTAAAAAATCCTCGCCATGAGTCAGGGATGCTCCAAAATGTCCAGCCAATCCCACTCCGATACCGGAGATGAAAAGCAGAGTTCTGTAGATGGGGATGGCTTTGGTTTTAGGTTTTCTTTTCCGCAGGAAAAAAAGTAACACCAAACTCAGACCTGCCGATACGATGCCAATCCATTGATGGATATCCAAAATCTGACCGGTCACGCCTTCATTGCTTGCGAGAAGCAGTCCGAAAATCGCAGAAAAGACTGCGCTGATCGCTCCCGCTAAAGCCAGAATTCGGATCCCCGGTCGAAGTGGATGATTAAATTTTTTAAGTGTAAAAAGCTCTAAAATTCCCGCAAAAATCAGCAAACTGATAGGGAAATGGACAATCATAGGATGCAGCCTTCCAAAGAATTGCCAAAGCCAGAAACTAGCTTCTTCAGTTTCGGAGACTTGGGCAATAGAGGAGTATAATGGAGCTAATACACCGAAGAAACTTGCAATCCATTTGAAATAATATGTCTTTTTTCCTGAATAATTGGAATTCATCTTACTTGACTGATACTGTTATGGTAAAGGATAAGATTATCCACTGCTCCTCCGGTTAGTATTATTTAAACCCGTCACGTCTATACAAATAGAAGAAACAAACGGATAATCTTATCAATTTTTAAATCTTATGTTAATCAATAACCCGGATTTTGCTGGGTTGCTGGGTTGATCCGGATCTGGTCGGCAGGGATTGGGAAGAGTACCTGATATTCTTCAAAGGTATAATCATCCGCTGAGAAAGGTATCCCGCCCCTACTGGTTGTAGGCTTGGCTCTTTCTCCCTGACCGTGCTTGTTGAGTACCGTTTTCAATTCAGAAGGAGTCAAGGTACGCTTCAGATCAAACCATCTGTGGTTTTCAAATGCGAGTTCAATCCTTCTTTCCTTCATTACAGCTGCTCTAAATTGGGCCTGATCGAGTCCATTAAGGGGAGCTAGTTTTGCTCGGATTCTGACTGAATTCAGATAATCGTAAGATTCAGAATTAGGACCACCTTGCTCATTTATAGCTTCAGCAAGCATAAGCAACACATCAGAGTATCGGAGAATTGGCCAGTTGTCATTGGTCACTCCTCTGATTGAGTGTGGGTTGTTATACTTGTTGATAAAGGGTACCGGCTCCCACGTTCCGTTGTTTGCGGTATACCCTTCTTTTAATGATACGTCTTTGCGGGCATCGCCGGCTTCATAAAGAGCAATAATTTCATTGGATGGAATATTCCATCCACCGCCATCCTGTCCCGGGAATTTAATTACTGCTCCCTGTGAAGCGAGAGGTGCAAATGTGTAAATAAAGGAACTGTTTACTCCGAATGTGTTTTCTCCCTGATATTGGACATCCCAAATGGATTCCTTGTGGTTTTTGTTCTCAGGCTTAAACACATCAGCATAATTGGGGAGAAGTTCATATCCCAAAGATAAAATTGGTTTCAGAATATTGACTGCTTCTGCATATTCCTTCCGCTGAAGTCTCACTCTGCCAAGGATACCGTGCGCAGCACCTTTGGTGATTCTTCCGACTTGAGAAGCAGGATAAGAGGAAGGAAGCAGGTTTGCTGCCTCGTTTAAGTCTGAGATAATTAAGCTATAAACTTGTTCCTGAGGACTTCTTACCAATTGGAAAGCCTCACTCGGGGTTTTAATCGGAGCAGTCACAATGATGACATCACCAAACAACCTCACGAGGTCAAAATACAAATAAGCTCTGATCACTTTCAGTTCACCTTCAGATCGGTCTTTAATAGCCTGACTAGCCGTTGATGATTTGAGGTTTTCTAGAGTTGTATTTACGTTTACCAGAATATTGTAGGTGTTATTATACAACGAGGCGAAGTTTGGGGTGCCGGCATTGTACTGCCAATATTCCAATGCTTCCAAGGCCGGGCCTTGACCCCTGTTGCCCACATTGAAGTGCAAAGTAGTATTGTCACTGATGAACTCCGTGTATTGCCAATGGTTGTTGAAGTAGCCTCTCAACATGCCGTATATTCCGATCACAGCCTGTTCTACTTCTTGGTCGTTCTCGTAAAATGTGCTGGATACGACTACGGTGGGGTCTGTTTTGTCAAGGAAATCTTCTCCGCAGGAGGCAAGTCCAAGGGAAAGGATAATTGCCTGTATATAGATTGTTTTCTTTTTCATTTTGGGTACGGATTAAAAATTAATAGTTGCTCCAAAGGTGAATGTTCTTGGTACAGGGTAAGCTTCATCATCAGACCCAATGTTAACTCCACCTCTTGCGTTTACATCGGGATTGGTACCTGGGTAATCAGACATAAGGAATAAATTCTCCCCACTAAAGAAAATTCTTGTTGGAAACTTGAAAATTGCCTGGGGTATGGAGTAACCAAGTGTGACGTTCTTTAACCAAACATGAGAAGCGTCATAGAGATATCTTGAGTTGGCTTCTCTTTCCCATTTCCAGGTATTTGAAGTTGCACCTCTTCCGTCTCCTGGCATTTCTGCAGATCTAAAACGATTTACACCAGATTGAAGGATGTTAAACACTCCATCCATATTCATTGTAGTCGCTTCGATATTTCTCATCATGTCATAGTTGAAAGCTCCGGTAAATAGGATATTGAAATCAAATCCTCCCACATCACCGCCCAAAGTCCAACCTAAAATCATTGCAGGATGAGGGTTTCCAATTTCTACCATATCTCTAGTGTCATAGGAGATTTCCCCGTCACCATTTGCATCAAAATACTTGTATACTCCTGGAATTGCTCCGTCCTGAGTAGGCCAATTATCAACCTCTTCATCGGTTTGGAAAATGCCCATCATCTGGTATCCATATAACATCGCCATTGGTCTACCAACTTTTGAAACATTGTAAGAACCATAGAAACTTCCGCTCCAAATGGCATCCGCGTCGCCTCTTAATTCAAGCACCTCATTTCTATTGAATGTCATGTTCAAATTGGTTCTCAGATTTACTCGGTTTACCCGGGTTCTGAAATCCAAACTAAGTTCGATACCGGTGTTTTTTACTTTTCCGACATTTCCCAGGGATGTGGTAAAGCCGGAGGCAGCCGGTAACTCAACAGAAAGCAACATATCGTTGGTGAGCCGGTTATAATATTCTGCAGTAAGAATCAATTTGTTGTCAAACAAAGCCAAATCTAAACCGATATCTGTCTGCTGAGATTGCTCCCATCCCAAATCACTGTTGCTGAAGTTGGATAAAGTGAGACCATTTACGATGGTGCCTCCAAGAACATAGTTGGAAGCTCTCATTAAGCTAAGGCTGGAATAGTTTCCAATGGCGTTGTTACCTGTAACTCCCCAGCTACCCCGGATTTTCAAATCAGTGATCCAATTCGTTTTAGGGAAGAAGCTTTCTTCAGAAACTCTCCATCCTGCGGAGAAAGCAGGAAAATTACCATACTTGTTGTTAGCACCAAAACGTGAACTGCCTTCTCTGCGGAATGAAGCTGAAAACAGATATTTGTCTTGGAAGGAATAATTAGCTCGGGCCATGTAGGCCAATAAGCTCCAACCATATTCTCCAGAAGTTGAGGTAGTCCGTGTTGCGGCACTTAAATATCTTGTTTCATCACTTGCAAATCCATTTCCATTTCCCTGTAGAAACTTGGTGGTTTCTTCCTGTGCAGAAAAGCCCAAGAGCGCGTCAATTCTGTGGTCATTAATTACCTTGGTGTAGGTAAGCAATTGATCGGCAGAAATATTCAGAGTCTCCAGAGTTCTTTGAAGAAGTGTTGCTTCTCTTGGAGGAGGCTGGTTAAAACCTCCGCCCGCGAGGGTTGAAGGCCTGAATTCCTGCTGTTCGGTTCCAAAAATGGTTGCATTGATAGCAGACCTGAATTTGAAGTCCTTTAAGAAGCTGAATTCAATGAATCCGCTGGTCAATAAGTTGTTAGTATTGAGTTTTCGAGTAGTTTCATGCAATTCCTGCACAACGTTGGCTGTGCCGAAAATCCCGTTCGTTCCACCGATATAGTTATTGAAAGTGCCATCTTCATTATATACAGGGTATCTGGGATCAGCCCAAAGTGCCCTTCCGATGATGGCATCCCGCCCACTAGTAGGAGCGTAGTTTTCTCTGGAGTGTGAGGCTGAGAGATTTAAGCCCATGGAAATGAAGTCATTGACTTTTCCATCTACATTTGCACGGACGTTGAATCGTTCAAAATCAGTTTTAATTACTGCGCCTTCTTGTTTTACATAACCCATGGAGACCAATGATCGGATATCTCCTTTGCCTGCAGTGAGTGTTGCGTTGTAATTTTGAAATCTTGCATTTTGATTCAAGATTTCCTCAAACCAGTCGGTATTATATTGGGTTTGCTCAGGATAGCGAAATTCTGCAGGAACTTCTTCAAGGGATGGCTCTCTTTTTTCGAAGTATCTGATCTTGTCCTCGAAGCTTTCCTTTTTGAATGTTGCAAACTCCACCCCATTCATCATTTGGGTTCTCCTATTGTCAGGTACATTTGTAAAGCCTGAATTGATAAATATCTCAAGCCCTACTTTTCCTTCTTTTGCGTTTTTGGTGGTGATCAAAACTACCCCATTTGATCCTCTCGCACCATAAATAGCTGTGGATGCCGCATCTTTAAGTATGGTAATGCTTTCAATATCAGATGGATTGAGATTTTGTCCAAGAGAATTTCCAATAGGAAAACCATCCACCACAAATAAAGGCTGGCTGCCTGCTCCTAGTGATCCCAAACCCCGAATTGTGATTTGCATTTCTTCTCCAGGTCTTCCGGATTGCTGCCTCACTTGAACCCCTGCTGCTTGGCCCTGAATGAGTCTGGAAACATTGGTG
>DATIAI010000594.1:0-9137 GCA_035458065.1 Algoriphagus sp.
AGGATTTTTGATAAGCCGCTATAGGCAATTGTTTCTATTCAATTAAGAATCTTTCTTCGCCATTAAGAATCTTTCTTCGCCATTCTTGTTCTTTCGTTCTCATCCAAATAGATTTTTCTCATTCGGATGGATTTTGGAGTGATTTCAAGGTATTCATCCTTTTGGATGTATTCCATGGATTCCTCCAAAGAGAATTTTTTTGCAGGGATGATTCTCACGTTGTCATCAGAACCTGAGGCTCTCATGTTGGTGAGTTTTTTCCCTTTTTGGATGTTTACTACGATGTCGTTGTCACGGGAGTGCTCACCAACAACCTGACCTGCGTACAAGTCATCTCCCGGATCTACAAAGAATACACCTCTGTCCTGAAGTTTGTCGATGGCATAGGCAGTACAAGGTCCGCCTTCCATTGCGATCATCGATCCGTTGATTCTACCTGGGATTGTTCCTTTGAAAGGTTCGTAGTCAGAGAATCTGTGATTCATGATGGCCTCACCCTGAGTCGCTGTCAAAACGTTGTTTCTCAAACCGATCAATCCTCTGGAAGGAATTCTGAATTCCAAGTGCTGAAGATCACCTTTTGGCTCCATGATAGTCAATTCGCCCTTACGCTGTGTAGCAAGTTCGATTACCTTACCGGCAGTTTCCTGAGGTACATCCACTACCAGCAATTCGATAGGCTCACATTTCACTCCGTCGATTTCTTTGAAAATCACCTGAGGCTGACCCACCTGAAGTTCATAACCTTCTCTTCTCATGGTTTCGATCAAGATCGACAAATGGAGAATACCACGACCGAAGACTAGGAATTTGTCCTCACTGTCTGTAGTCTCTACTCTAAGGGCAAGGTTTTTCTCAGTTTCTTTAAAAAGTCTGTCTCTCAAATGGCGTGAAGTCACAAATTTGCCTTCTTTACCGAAGAAAGGAGAGTTGTTGATCGTGAAGAGCATGTTCATCGTTGGCTCATCGATCGAAATTCTCGGAAGTGCTTCAGGAGTATCTGGATTGGCAATCGTATCTCCGATTTCAAAATCCTCCACACCCATTACTGCACAGATATCACCGGCTGTTACTTCAGACACTTTTACCCTTCCAAGTCCTTCAAAAACCTGCAATTCTTTGACGCGCATTTTTTTGATTACGCCATCAGCCTTGCAAAGTGCGATTTGCTGATTTTCGGTGATTGTACCTCTTTTCACTCTACCGATAGCAATTCGGCCCACGAAATTGGAATAATCCAAAGAAGTGATCTGCATTTGAAGTGTGCCTTCGTCAATTTTTGGAGCTGGAATGTATTCCAAAATAGCATCCAAAAGCGGGAAAATAGAATCAGTTGGGTTCTTCCAATCCGGGCCCATCCAATTCTGCTTGGCAGAACCGTATAGTGTGTGGAAATTCAATTGCTCTTCTGTGGCGTCCAAATTGAACATCAAGTCAAATACAGCCTCATGAACCTCGTCCGGACGACAGTTTTCTTTATCTACTTTATTTACGACTACAATTGGAGTAAGGCCCAAAGCCAAAGCTTTGCCCAATACAAATCGGGTCTGAGGCATTGGTCCTTCGAAAGCATCCACCAAAAGAATAACGCCATCGGCCATCTTCAGAACGCGTTCTACTTCACCACCAAAATCGGCGTGACCAGGAGTGTCAATGATATTGATTTTAGCGTCTTTGTAGCGGACAGATACATTTTTTGAAAGAATGGTAATTCCTCTTTCACGCTCGAGATCGTTGCTGTCCAGGATAAGGTCCTGGAATTGTTGGTTTTCTCTGAAGATTTGAGAAGCGTGGATGATCTTATCCACGAGGGTTGTTTTACCGTGGTCAACGTGAGCGATGATCGCGATATTCCGAATATTCTGCATGGTTTGCCTAATTGAGGGCGCAAAACTACGAAGAAAATTTCGGAGTAAGGTTATCTGATCGTGAAGTTTCCCAGCTATGGCTGGCGACCTAATCCCGTAAGGGTCAAATGTTAGCATCCAGAGCTCAACTGAATCTCCGTTCCCAATCAGATTATTGATTTTAGCAAATTTGTCTTGTTGACTCAATCGAATGGAATTGTTACCTTAAATGTGGTTTTTTCAAAATATATAATTGTTAAAGTGGTAAATGATCCAAATAAAATACTTTTAGACAAACCAGCTAACTCCTCAGCTGTAGAAGACCGGGTGCTTTGGGAGAGTGTGAAAAAGGGCAATGAGCTTGCATTTTCCTCTCTTTTTAAAAAATTTATTAACCCACTATACAACTATGGGATGCATTTTTTTTCAGATTCAGACCTTGTCAAAGACTGCATTCAAGAACTGTTTACCTCAATTTGGCTTAAGAAGGATTCACTTTCTGACGTCGTTCAAGTTAAATTTTACCTTTTCAAATCTTTCAGAAATCTATTTTTTGCAAAAATTTCTTCTGGAAAACATGCAGTTCACCGGGATTTTTGGGACGAAGATCTCGGAGAATTAGATGATTCTAAAGAATCAGAATTGATACATGAGGAGGAAACTTTAGAAAATTCCAAACTGGTCCAAACGGCAATTCAGGGGCTGACACGGCGCCAGAGGGAAGCAGTTATTTTGCGTTTTTATAATAATCTCGAGAATAAGCAAGTAGCAGAGGTTATGGGGATTTCAGTGGAGTCGGTTCACAATCTTGTATCCAAAGCCATCCAATTTTTGAGGGTCAAGCTCCACAGATAATCTTTTCAAATGGACTTGTCGATTTAGGGTGGCAAGCTTTTCAATTTTTTGAAAAAAAATATTCAAAAAAATGATGAGATAGGAAATATTATTTGCTCTTGTGTGTATAACGCCGAATTAAAGCGAGCATGTTTTTAGATTCAGATCCTTCTTCTACCATTCGGAAATTTCTTGAAGATCCCCATTTCCAGGATTGGGTGTTGCGTTCTGACCAGGCGCTTGAGGATTTTTGGCAGGAGTGGATTTCCAGAAATCCAGACAGCTATCCTCAAATCAAAGAGGCGAGAAGGATTTTATTAGAGATAAAAAGGCAACAATTCCGGTTGGAAGATTCAGATATCCAGGGGATTTGGAAAAACATCCTGAATGACATCCAACCAAAAAAACCGGCCTTGGTCAAAGATATTGTAGTCAGGAGGTTTTGGGGTAGAGGAATAGCTGCTTGTCTCTTTTTGCTGTCGGGTTTTGCTCTTTATTTTATTCTTGCGGAAAAAACCCGGCAGACTACCTACCGAACAGGATTCGGTGAGACACTTACAATCACGCTTCCGGATAGCTCCCAGGTGATATTGAATTCCAATTCTCTTTTGTTCTATCATACCGACTGGGACTCCAGAACAATTCGGGAAGTTTGGGTAGATGGAGAGGCATTTTTTGATGTTAGGCACCTGCAAACCCATCAGCCTTTCAAGGTCTATCCTGCCTCTGGGATTGAGATAGAGGTATTGGGTACCCAATTCAATGTGTATCACAGAAATGACCAAACCAAAGTCCTGCTTAGCGAGGGCAATGTGACCATGAACTTCACTGATAATCCTAAGATGTCCAAAATCCTGATGACACCCGGAGATCTTGTAGAATATAACCAGCAGAAGATTCAGAAAAAGCGGGTAAACCCCGTTTCCTATGTTTCCTGGACAAAAAAAGTCCTTCAGTTGGAAAGCACCTCGCTCCTGGAAATGGTCCGGATGGCCGAGGAAAATTATGGTCTAAAGATCCATATAGCTCCTACTGTAGACCAAAATCAAAGTGCTTCTGGATCTATGCCTTTATCAGATGGGGATTCATTTATGAAACTCACAGCCAAGATCTTTCACATTCAAGTAGAATACCGTGATTCAATTTATTACATCAAATAAACTGTACCAGTCAATTAAACAACCCGATTTATCCTATGAAAAAGCTTTTACTAATTCTCTGTTTGTACGGAGCTGGCACCCAGTGGGTGCAGGCACAGTACCATGAGGTACTGGCTTCTTCAGACAAGTTTCAGTCTGAAGGAAATGCGGTATCCAGTTTTACGCTTAAGGATGGCCTGACCTCCCTGGAAAGGCAATTTGACGTGTCGATTGCCTTCAAAGACGATCTGGTGGCCAAGAAAAACATTCGGACCACCAAGAAAAAATATCAGTCGGTGGAAGAGGGTCTCGATGAAATCTTGAAGAATTCCGGACTTACCTATGAAAAGGCAGGGGAAGGATTCTTCATAATATATCCAAAGAAAGAGGGGAAGTCCAGGACTGATCGGCCAATGAGCCCTTCTTTGACTGCCTCCCTTGCCAGTCACACCAGTTTTCCAGCATCTCTTGGGTTGCCAGCTTCCAATCGATCAGATCAAACACGTCAATTTGATGTGACAGTCACAGGCAAAGTTTTGGACGAAACCGGCAATGGTTTCCCGGGAGTCAATATCCTGGTAAAAGGGACAAGCACCGGAGCGGTGAGTAATGCTTCCGGGGACTATTCCATCACTGCACCTGACGGAAATGCAGTCCTGGTTTTTTCATTTGTTGGTTACATAACTGAAGAGGTGACTATTCAAAATCGGTCGGTTGTAAATGTCACCATGAGGGTGGATGAAAGTGATCTTGAGGAAATAGTTGTCACGGCTTTGGGTATTGAAAAGTCAGCTAAAAGTCTCGGATTTGCCACTTCAAAGGTGAAATCGGATGAATTAACGATCAATCGAACCCCGAACCTGATGAATGCTTTGCAGGGAAAAGTAGCAGGTGTCAATATTTCCTCACTTGGTACCGGTCCAGGCGGTACGTCCAAAATCAGAATCCGTGGACAATCCTCTATTTCAGGTCAAAACAATCCCTTGATTGTAATTAACGGGGTGCCTATAGACAATACCAACTTCGGAACTAATCCTGGAAACAACGCCTCGGACAACTCAATTGGGGTACGTGGTGGAGGAAATACCTCTGACGGGGGCGATGGCCTCTCCAGTATCAACCCGGATGATGTCGAGACAATGACCATTCTCAAAGGTGCCGCTGCCGCTGCTCTTTATGGATCCAGAGCAAAAGATGGGGTTATCATGATTACCACCAAAACCAAAGGTGACAGCAAAGGAATTGGCGTAGCCTATAATCTCAACTACACCAACGAGACTCCACTGGACTTCACTGATTATCAATATGAATATGGTCAGGGCGAGCAGGGAGTCCGTCCGACTGCTCCAAATCCTACCTCAGGACAATGGTCTTTTGGGGAGAAATTCCAACCCGGAATGACCCATATTCTCTACAATGGACTGGAAGTTCCTTACGTCCCTCAGAAGGGAATCATCAATGATTTTTTCCGAAATGGACAAAATGTCACCAATTCTGTAACCCTGACTTCTACCGGGGACAAAGGTGGACTCAGTCTCTCCGTAGCCAATCTTGATAGCAAGGGTATTGTTCCAAATAATACCTACAATCGAAAAACAGTTAATCTGGGCTTTGCATACACGCTATCTCCCAAATTCAGTTTTGGAGGGAACATTAATTACTCACAGGAAGAAAACAAGAATGCTCCAAATATTGGCAACCAGGACAATACCATACCGGTAGCGCTTTATAACATGGCCAATTCGATGCCTTTGGAAATCCTAAAGGCAAATGCATACAATGAAATTGGGAATGAAATTATTTACTCTCGATTCATGAATCGAACCAATCCTTATTTTACCCTGGATAAGCAATTTCAGAATGTCCGCCGGGATAGGATTTTTGGAAATCTCTACGTAAAATATCAGCTTCTTTCCTGGCTTTCCATCCAAGGTCGAGTCGGCCAGGATTATTGGTCCAGAGACCAGGATTACAATAACTTCCCACATGGTCAGGCATCCAGAGCTCCCGCCCCTGCTGGTTTTGTCAATGGGGTTTTTACTCAGGAGTCTAGAAGATTCAGGGAGATCAATGCGGACTTCCTGATTTCTGCCAATAATACTTTTGGTGATTTTCGTACCAATATCACATTTGGGGGGAATCACATGGAGCGTAGATCTGATCTTAATAGTGTTCAGGTTACGGATTTTGTCATCAGAGATCTTTACACTGTTCAAAACGGCCGAGCCAAAGACCCAATCTACGACCTGAATGAACGGGGAGTCAATTCCTTGTATGGATCAGCGGAAGTTTCATATCGAGACCGACTTTTTCTCAACGGAACAGTGAGAAACGATTGGTTCTCCACCCTGTCCAAAGAAAACCGGAGCATTATTTATCCCTCCATTTCTGCTAGTTGGGTATTTACTGAGTCTGTTTCCTCCGGTTTGATAAACTTCGGAAAACTCCGCGCTGCCTATGCGGAAGTGGGAAGTGACTCCGACGTAGGAGCATATTCCAATGTGCTTTTTTACAATGTCAATGCTAACCTGCTCAATGGTCAGCCAGTAGGTGGGCCTTTGGGAGGCACACTTCCCAATCCCAATCTTCGGCCTATGCGAATTGCCGAGACAGAAATTGGCTTTGAACTTAGCATGCTAAGCAGCAGGATTAGCCTGGATATGGCGGCCTATCGAAAAATCACTACTGATCAGATCGTAAGTGCCCAGATCTCGGATGCATCTGGATTTCTGAATACATCTATCAACAGCGGTCAAAGCAGCAACAAAGGGATTGAAGCTTTGTTGACTTTGGTTCCTGTCGAATCCGAGAATTTTGTTTGGGAATCTACCTTCAATGCAGCTTATAACATCACTGAGGTTCTCAGTCTTCTGACAGAAACTCCTGGAGAACGCATCACGGTGGGAACACACGTTTTCAATGGTGAACTTCGGCAAATCGTAGGAATGGAAATGGCTCAGATCGCCGGTTTCGGATTCAAACGTGATGAACAAGGAAGAAAGATTTTTGCAGCAAACGGACTTCCGATTCGTACTCCTGATTTGATCAATTTCGGCAGTGCCCTACCCAAATGGATCGGCGGTTGGAACAACTCCTTTAACTATAGGGGAATCTCTTTTTCTTTCCTGATTGACTTTAAGCTGGGTGGAAAAATGCTCTCCGGAACCAATTTCAACGCTACCCGACATGGACTTCATAAGATGACGCTTGAAGGCAGAGAAGGTGGAGTGGTAGGAGATGGGGTTAATGAAGCCGGGGAAATTAACACCGCTGTGGCTCCGGTCCAATCCTATTGGGAAGTCGTCCGTTCTCAGGCACTTGTTGAGCCGGTCATCTACGACGCGGGATATTGGAAGCTTCGCCAAATAACATTGAGCTATGATTTCACCAAGCATCTGAACGAGAATCAGCCATTCAGATCCATCAAGCTATCCTTAGTTGCAAATAACGTACTCATGCTTAAAAAGTGGGTGGACAACATCGATCCGGAATCATTTGGCTATTCCTCAGACAATCTTGTAGGTATGGAATCCACAGGATTGCCTACTACCCGAGGTCTTGGATTCAACCTGAACGTTAAATTTTAAAGCTAATTATCATGAAAAAGACATATAACTATCTGGCTATTTTGATGCTTTTCATTATAACCAGCTCCTGCGAGGAGGGCTTTGACGAACTCAATACCAATAAAGTTCGAGCTACCTCCCTTGATCCGATTATTCAGTTGAATGCGGCTACACTTGGGCTTGCTTACCCTACAGCTACCGTGATTTACGAAGTTGGTATCGTTCAGCAAGTGATTTCTCCAAACTCCGGCGTGCTTACAGGTGCGAATTACAACCAAGACAACCGCGCCTCAACTCAGGTAAATTGGCAAAATTACTATCAGAATGTGGTAAAGAACACCGGTGATATCATCAACCGGACTAAGGAAAATCCTACCTTCTCCAATGTGTATAACATGGCTAGGATCGTTCAGGCTCACGCGTTTATGATACTGACAGACTCCTATGGAAGTGTACCATTTGCAGAAGCAGGAAAAGGCTATTCAGACCAGATCTTTTTTCCGGCCTATGACAAGCAAGAAAACATCTATCCTGCCATCATTAAAGAATTGGAAGAAGCGGGTGCGGCATTGAGCATTACTGGAAAAATCGAAACTGCTGACATCCTTTACAAAGGAAATATCCCGCAATGGAAAGCGTATGCAAACTCACTTTTGCTACGGGCAGGGATGCGTTTGAGCCAAGTAGATCCGGCAACGGCACAGCAGGTCGTAGCCAAAGCTGCTCCAGGAGTGATCCTGACAAATGCAGAAAACTCCTTCATTGCCCATGACGCCAACTATACAAACCCAATTGGCAACATGCTCAATTCTACTGAAGCTGCTAACTTCTACCTGACCGCGCCTTTTGTTAATCATCTTAAAAGCACAGGTGATCCACGTCTGCGTGCGATTGCAGTAAGGTATGTAGGGGCCAAATCCGGTCCGGAGCAAACTACCGCCAATGCAAGTTTTGATCCTGCAATCCAGATAGGAATGCCCATGGGGAATGACAATGCAGGAGCGGTTAAAGCCGCTGCTGATGCGGGATTGGCAAGTTTCTACGAGTTCAGCCAAGTGGACAGAAGACGGATCACTAAACTCCAATCCCCAAGTTTCTTGGTTACTGCCTCCCAAAACCTCCTGCTTTTGGCTGAGGCACGTACCAGAGGATGGATTACCACTGGGACGGCCGAGGAGTATTACAAAAATGCAATTGTGGCTCACATGAATCAGATCAGTTCAATAGATCCGGCCTCGACTATTCCACAGGCATCAATTGACCAGTATCTAGCTGCAAATCCATTTGATCCAGCTAAAGCAATGGAGCAGATTAACACACAATATTGGATTTCATCCTTTCTAAATGGTCCGGAAGCATTTGCCAATTTCCGGAGAACCGGTTACCCTATTCTCCAGGAAAACCCTTTTCCTGGCAGGGAGGTCCCTTTTATCAACAGACTGACCTATCCAAATTCAGAGATCTCTGTAAACGGAAGCAATGTAAATGCAGCTATCTCCGGACAGGGCCCGGATAACCTTGCTACCAAGGTCTGGTGGCATAAGTAAACCTATGCAGCCCGGGTTTTCCGGGCTGCCTTTTTCTGATTTAAAATAACTCTTTATGAAGAGAATACTTCTTATTAGCCTGCTATGGCTGAATGGATATTTATTATCCTTTGCGCAACAAATCTCCAAAGAGGAGCTGCTCTTTCTCACTCGGGAGTGGAAAGGTGAGCGATTTGATGATGGGCGTCCAAAAGTATCCGATGA
>DATIAI010000595.1:0-2273 GCA_035458065.1 Algoriphagus sp.
GGTATTTTGTCAACGGAATGGACTTCAAGGAAGAAGGGGTCCCGATTTCCGGCTTTTTTGAGGTGATTGTAGAAGGAGAATTACCGCTCATGCGAAGGACTATTGCTGTTTTCAAAGAATCCAACTACAATGTAGCCCTGATGGTAGGAGATCGCAATGATCAGATTATCAAGCGCAATATCTATTATTATCTGAAAGGAAAAGACCTTTATGAAGTACCCAAAAAGCGGAAAGACCTCTTTCCCATTTTTGGAGATAAAGCCTCTGAAATGATGGCCTTTGTAGAGCAAAATGAAATTGATCTCAAGAAAACAGGATCGATTTTTCAGCTATTTACCTATTACAATTCCAGATTCCCAGGCTTTGAACCTATCATGGATCAACTCTTGGATGAGGGGAATTGAGGTGATTATTCACAGGGTCACCACCTTTTCATAATGGATCACTTTAAAAGTAAAGTCGTCAACAGTCCGTGGTCCACAGTCGACAGCAAGTCCAAATGAACATCAATCCTTATTGATTTTTGGTTAGTGAAAAATTCATTTCCATTATGAAACTAAAATAGAAGGATCTTCTACCTAACATGAATTAATATCTTATTGCATGTTTCTAGCTACTTGTATCTCCTCATCCGAAATCCGACCCCTGAAATCCGAAATTGGTAATCCATCACCCAACCAAATATGAAAAACCTTTACCTACTCCTCACCTTCCTCCTCCTCACCCATTCCTCCTTTTCTCAAGGCCTTCCGGGATTGGGAGCCGGAACCATCGGCACCAACAAACCCGTGTTACACGGCAAAAACTGGATGGCCATTACCGGAAAATCTCTTGCAGCAACTGCAGGAGCGCAGATTTTCCAGCAAGGTGGCAACGCCGTGGATGCTGCCTGTGGAATGATTGCCGCCACTTCCACCATGTGGGATGTACTCTCTTGGGGCGGAGAAACACAGGCCTTGATCTACAATCCCAACACCAAAAAAGTCATTGCAATCAATGCGATGGGAATGGCGCCGACTGGTGCCACGGTTGAGTTTTACAAATCTCAGGGCATGGATTACCCACCACAGTTTGGGCCATTGGCTGCCACGACTCCCGGCACACCCGGAGGTATCATGACCATGCTGGCCGAGTTTGGCACGATGAGTTTGGAGCAGGTGCTGAAGCCTGCCATGGAACTGGCAAAAGGTTATCCCATCGAAGCCCAAACTGCCAATGCCATTGAAACCCAGAAAGCAAGAATCAAAGAATGGCCTTATTCCAAAAAAGTGTTTCTTCCACATTTAGGAGAAAAGCGAGAAGCTCCCGAAGCCGGAGAAATCTTTGTTCAGGAAGATTTATTCCAAACCTTGTCAAAACTGGTAGAAGCTGAAAAATCAGCCTTGGCAGCCGGAAAATCGAGAAAGGATGCGATTTATGCGGCTTATGACCGATTTTACAAAGGCGATATCGCCAAGGAAATTGTGCGCGGAACGCGCGAGCAGGGTGGACTTTTCACCGAAGCGGACCTAGCCAACTGGAAAGTAAAAATCGAAGAACCTCTTCAGGTCAATTACAGGGGCATCGACGTCTACAAACTTCAGGAATGGACCCAAGGCCCGGCATTGCTTCAGTCGCTGAACATCCTGGAAAACTTTGACCTCAAGTCCATGGGCTACAATTCCGCCAATTACATCCATACCGTTTACCAGGCGATGAGTTTGGCTTTTGCCGACCGGGACTTTTACTACGGCGATCCGGCTTTCGTCAAGTCGCCCATGAAAGGTTTGCTCTCCAAGGAATATGCAAAAGAGCGGGCGAAATTGATCGGTACCGTCAACGACCCGAAAATTACGGCAGGTGACCCCTACCCTTTTCAGGGAGGAAGCAACCCACATTTGGAATTATTGAAGAAAAATCAAAGTGTTATTGCGGCCTTGAATCTGGAGGAAATAAACTCTTCAGTAGATGAAAAATTCCTGAATGACTTCCAAAGCGGAACCACTTCGGTGGAAACTGCTGATGCCGAAGGTTGGGTGGTTTCGGTGACGCCAAGTGGAGGCTGGATTCCTGCCGTGATCGCCGGAAATACAGGCGTGGGACTCTCCCAGCGCATGCAGAGTTTTGTCTTGGATGAAAATCTAAGTCCCTTCAACCTACCCGAACCTGGTAAAAGACCTCGTGTCACGCTTACGCCAAGCATGGCTTTGAAAGATGGCAAACCCCTTTTAGCTTTTGCCGTGCAGGGTGGAGATTCTCAGGATCAAAACCTATTACAGTTTTTCCTTAACGTG
>DATIAI010000596.1:0-2589 GCA_035458065.1 Algoriphagus sp.
GGCTACTATCTCGTAATGAGTATCTATGGTTGGGCAAACTGGAAAAACCGCTCACTATCCGGAGCTTCTCGAATCACCAAAAGTGATTCTAAGGATCTGACCGTGACGCTTGGAATCGCGATTTTGGGTTGGGGCTTTCTCTACTTTATGCTGACACAGTTTACCGATTCCGATGTGCCGATGATCGATGCTTTTGTGTCATCTACAGCATGGGCAGGCATGTGGCTTTTGGCCAAACGTAAGCTGGAAAACTGGATATGGCTTAACATTTCCAATCTAGTGGCGATCCCATTGCTGTATTCCAAGCAACTCTATATGTTTTCATTTTTAACCCTTTTCCTTTTCATAGTGGCTATTTTCGGTTATCTGGAATGGAAGAAAGAACTCAAAAATCAGCATGAAGCACTCCAAACTGTTTGATTCTGTTCATGCCGCAGAGTCGGAAAAATTGGGCCGGCTTTCAGATAAATGGCTCCAAGTGATTCATGATGAAAAGTGGTTCAAATTGTTCGTTCCTCAAGATTTGGATGGCTTGGGAATGACTTTGCCTGAAGCACTTCGATTGGAGGAAAAACTCGCAAAGCAGGACGGTAGTTTGGGTTGGACTGTGACCCTTTGTGCTGGTGCAGGTTGGTTTGTCGGATTTTTGGAAGAGGAGCTTCGTAAAGAAGTTTTTTCCGACCTTCATGTTTGCCTCGCTGGAAGTGGTTTTGTTGGCGGGAAAGCCGATCTGCTTGGAGATAATTATGTGATTTCCGGGAGCTGGACTTATGCTTCTGGTGCTCTACATGCATCACATTTGACAGCAAATTGTGAGATTTTAGAAAACGGAAATCCGCTTTTGGATAAAAAAGGAAATCCTGTAGTCAAAGCTTTTATCCTGAAAAAGGAGGAGGTTGAAATCCTCGATGGCTGGAATTATATGGGAATGATTGCAACCGGGAGCCATGCCTTTCGCACTGAGAATCTGTCAGTTCCTTGCAATCGCTCTTTTGAGATTTTACCTGAAAAAGTCACGCTGCCTGATCCGGTGTATCGCTATCCATTTTTGCAATTTGCGGAAGCTACACTTGCGGCGAATATTCTTGGAATTTCCAGACATTTGATTCGGTTGATCCAGGAATCGTTCTGGAAGCGGCATGAATATCGAAAGTATGGAAAAATGCATTTGAGGTATTTTGAGAAGGTTTTTGAAAAGCAAAACCGAAGACTCGAAAAGCTCAAAAAGGAGTTTTATAGTTTGATTCAAGAATCCTGGAAGGAACTGGAAGAAAAGGGGGAAATTTCAAAATCTACCCTTAAAAAAGTCAGCCGGATCAGCCGAAAACTCACTCAAAGTTGCCGTGAAATCAACGGCAAATTATACCCTTTCGCCGGACTGGAAGCTGCCAAAACACATACTGAACTCAATAGAGTTTGGCGTGATTTTAACACAGTTAGCCAGCACGCGTTATTGATTTTTCCTTTCTGAGAAATAGAGACATTTTCAGTCATTTCAACTTGTTTATCCCAAAACTTCCTTAAAATAAGACCGGAGGTTTTGACAAGATGGTTGACAGAGAAGAGGAATATTTCAAAGGACGCGGAGCGCAGATTCAGTCGGGTAACCGATTTTTGCAGACCAGAGTCGTCACAGAGCACATTGAAGGTTTGGACGAACCTTTATTGCTTTCACCCAAGACCGAAATCCGGATTGAGCGCTCCAAAACCATTGTCAACCCGATCACAAGTCCTGATTTGGGCCTGAGCTTTTCTCTAAATCCCTACCAAGGATGTGAGCATGGCTGCATTTATTGCTATGCCCGCAATTCTCATGAATACTATGGCTACACGGCAGGTTTAGATTTTGAAACCAAGTTGATGGTGAAACCTGATGCACCTAAACTTTTGGAAAAACATTTGTTGAATCCCAGATGGAAAGTGGCTCCGATTTCCGTGTCCGGAAATACAGACTGCTATCAGCCTCTGGAAAAGGAAATGGGTATTACCCGCGAGCTGCTGAAAGTTTTTGCCAAGTATCGTCATCCTGTCGGCTTAATCACCAAAAACAGCTTAATTCTCAGGGATCTGGATTTGCTTCAGGATTTGGCACAGGATCAACTAGTTCAGGTGTATATTTCGATTACTACCTTGGATGAAAACCTGAGAAGAAAAATGGAACCTCGCACTGCCAATGCCGAAAAGCGAATGAAGACTGTCGAATCACTTGCCAAAGCCGGTGTGCCGGTTGGAGTCATGAATGCTCCGATTATCCCGGGATTGAACGACCAGGAAATTCCCGCGATCCTCAAAGCAGCTGCTGCACATGGGGCTTTGACAGCGGGGATGACAGTGGTCCGCTTGAATGGAAAACTTGAGGAAATTTTTTCGGATTGGTTGGAAAAAAACTTCCCGGATCGCTTCCAAAAAGTCATGAATCAGATCGCTGAACTTCATGGTTGTAAAGTCAATGACAACCAGTTTGGCAGAAGAATGAAAGGGGAGGGCGTTTTGGCCGATACCATCCAGCAACTCTTTAGACATTCCCGAAAGACCCATTTTGCAGGTCGAATCATGCCTGCCTATAATCTTGAGAAATTCAGGCGTGGA
>DATIAI010000597.1:0-6373 GCA_035458065.1 Algoriphagus sp.
CCAGTACTTCAACCTCAACTCTGATTCTCTGATCTATGGACAAAACCCGGATCAGAATCGATTCGATGTCAACTATGTCGGGGGGAAAGTAGAATTTGTGTATGACAGAACTGAGCCTATGGGACTTTATTCTTATACAGGAGTAAAAGGAAAAGTCGGATTCATGCATTATCAGGGCCTAAATCATGGCGATCGGTCATTCAGTAATTTTTATCTGGATCTCAGAAATTACCAAAAAATACACAAGAACATCACTTTGGCTACTAAGCTGTATGTAGGTTCTTTTATGGGAAAAAACCCTCAGAATTACCTCGTAGGGGGCATGGACAACTGGCTTTTCAATGAGTTTTACAATCCTCCATCCAACAGACCTGAACCTTCACCTGTAAGAAATCCAACCGGTGCCGAAAATTCCAATATTCTCTTTGCAGACTTTGTGGATCTCAGAGGGTTTGATTATGACGAAATCCGAGGAAAAAATGTGATCACGTTTACTACTGAACTGAGGTTGCCTCTATTCTCTTATCTGACAAGGGGAAATATTACCTCCAATTTTGTCCGAAACTTCCAATTGGTTGGATTCTACGACATCGGCTCTGCATGGAATGATTTTGCACCTTGGGAGCGTGTCAATGACCAAAATACTGAAGTGATTAATACAGAAGGCTCCCCATTTGTGATCGTATTGAATAATTTTAATAACCCTTGGCTTCAAAGTTATGGTGCCGGATTGAGAACTGTCTTGTTGAACTACTACGTAAAATTTGATGTAGCTCGCCCAATCCGTAATTATGAGACAGAAGATCTGAAGTTTTACTTTACTTTGGGGTACAATTTCTAATACCCGAAAAATTTATGATCAAATCGATGACCGGCTTTGGTGTAGCCGGATTTGAGAATGAGCAGATGATGATCCAGATTGAGGTTCGATCGCTCAACTCAAAATTTTTGGATTTATCCATTCGCAGCCCTAGGCAATTTTCTGATAAGGAACCAGAAATCCGCAATATTGTCCAGGCAATTTTGGATCGCGGCAAAGTAAGTGTTTCAATAGAGTTTGTGGCCAAGGGAGTTCAAAATCTGCCTGTTACAATCAATCAGGAACTTTTTAAAACCTATTACGAAGAATTCAAGAATTTGGCAGAATCAGTTGGCGAGAAGCCTGATGATCTTTTCAAATTGGCCCTCCAGGCTCCCAACGTAATAATTTCTATCCCGATGGAAAGGGAAGAAAACGCAGATTGGGAACAGGTAAAGCGAGTTTTGGAAGAAGCACTGAAAAAGTGTGATGGATTTCGAAAAGATGAGGGCGGGTCACTTTATGCCAAACTGGAAGAAAATATTCAGATTATAAGATCTGCTTTTCAGCGGGTTAAACAGGAGGAACCTGGAAGAAAAGAAAAAATTCAGCAACGGATCAAAAATCATTTTTCTCAGTGGATGGATGAAAATTCATTTGATGCCAATCGTTTTGAGCAGGAGTTGATTTATTACTTCGAAAAAATTGATGTCACAGAGGAACTGGTCAGGCTGGAGACCCACTTGGATTACTTCCTGAAATCCATGAAAGAGGAAATAGGGCAGGGCAAAAAACTTGGATTTATCAGTCAGGAAATCGGCCGAGAAATCAATACGATAGGTTCTAAGGCAAATGATGCCGAGATTCAAAAGCATGTCATCCTGATGAAAGATGAGCTTGAAAAAATCAAAGAGCAATCGCTGAATGTGTTATAAAGGTAACGGAATAGATGTTTCTGAAATTAAAAAAGCCTGCATGACTCCATGCAGGCTTTATTGATAAAAGGAGTTGGTTTAGTTAAGCTTGAATTTTATTGGAATAGTCATTCGTGATCTCACAGGTCTACCGTGGTGGAGTGCGGATTTCCACGTGGGGGAATTTTGGATAACCTCCATGGCAGCTTTATCCAGAAAAGGATCAACAGATCTTACCACTTCAACGTCTTGGATACTTCCATCTGTATTAATCACAAATCTTAAAAGCACGGTGCCTTCGATACCTAATTTCTGGGCTTGCTTAGGATAAGTCAGATGTTTGCGCAGATATGTGTACCACGCGTCCATTCCCCCCTGAAATTGAGCCTTCACCTCTGTAAAGTCCAGAATTTCAGAAGCAGTTTCAATGATTGGTGGACCTTCTAATTTGATTTCAGAAATCTCCTCTTTTTCTGAAATGTTGATGTCGATTAGGATATCGTCCTCGATCTCAATTTTATCATCCATCACTTTGAGTTGAGGAACTTGCAGAGGAGGCGTTTTTGGGGGAGGAGGTGTTTGAATGGTAATTGGAATAATGTCAGTATCCCAATTGGTATTTGTGCCTGTCAGGTCTAAGAGATCTTTTTCATCTTTTGATTTCCATTCAAAGGCTACTAAAACTGATGCAACTGAAAAAATCAATCCTAGATTGAAAATGGGACCGTACCATCTGCTAAGATCCGATCCGGGGTTCTTTTTTAATTCCATGGTTATCAGAGTTTTGGTTAATAAAATTTACCAATGGAATATTGAATTAACTATTTCTCTAACATATATTAACTATTTAAAAAGTTGTTAAAAATGGACAAAAAAAAGACCCGATTTCTCGGGTCTTATATGATTTAGCTTAGCTTGAATCGAATCGGAAGTCTCATACGAGTACGAACCGGACGGCCTCTTTGCTTACCTGGTTCCCACTTTGGAGCTTCTTGAACTACCTTAACCGCTTCTTCATCGCAACCTCCTCCGATACCTCTCAAAACTTCTACGTCTTGAATAGAACCGTCAGTGTTAATTACGAATACCACGATTACTGTTCCTTCGATACCCATTCTTCTTGCTTGAGTTGGATATTTCAGGTTTTTGGATAGATATTGATTCCAACCGGACATTCCTCCAGGAGGATTGGGCTGAGTTTCTACGACGTCAAAGATTTCATCCGCTTTTTCTTCAACAGGAGCTTCTGCAATTACCACTTCTTTAATAACAGTGGTTTCTTTCACATCCACATCAAAGTTAACTTCGATTTTGTCTTCGATTTCTACCTCATCCGGAATCTCCTGAATAACAGGTTGTTCCATTGGCGGAGGTGGAGGTGGTGGAGGTGGCTGTTCTGTGATTGGCACATCTAGCAACTCTTCGAAGTTGTCAGTCACTGGACCAAGATCCTTTAGACCTGAGTCATCAAATGACTTATACTCGAAGGCAGCAAGAGTAATCCCAACCGCTACTGCCAGACCAAGGTTGGTAAACATACCAACTGTCCTAGTCAGATCAGCTTTTGGAGACTTTTTTGCTTCCATGGTGAAATTGGTTTATACAGGTTAATCTTTTCGAAATCTGAATAACAAGTGTAAGAATTATTGAAGATTAATCCAAAATGAATTTAATGAACGGCCATTTTAAATATCCCAATAATCCCAAACTGGCACCTAGAACATTGACTATCATGTCCATTAGTTCAAACGTGCGATAAGGAATATATTGTTGCAAAGATTCGAATACTATACTGACTAGTATTCCAAACAGAATAAAATTCTTCCAAATCCTTGGATTATTGCTCGATACCTCGGTTTTCTTGACACCCACACCGCTCCATAAGTAACCTTGAATAAAAAACGTGATTAAATGAGCAGCTTTATCCTGAAAATCAAACATGTCGACTTCAGGCAGTTGGGTGCCGGGAGTAAGCATGGCTACTGCCAATACCAACAACCAGGAAATAGCCAGGAATAATCTCAATTTTCTATAATTACACCCCTACTAATTCTGCATATTCTGCAGCATCCAAAAGGTCAGTTGGTGTACCTCCTGAGATTTTTACTTTTACCATCCAGCCGGACTCATAGGGAGATTCATTGACCAATTCAGGAGAAGATTCCAGTTCCCCGTTAAATTCAAGGATTTCACCAGTCAATGGCATAAACAGATCAGAAACTGTCTTTACAGCTTCCACAGTGCCAAAAACCTCACCGGCCTCGATCGTTTCTCCTACGGTTTCCACTTCTACATACACGATATCTCCCAACTCTTTTTGGGCGAATTCTGTAATGCCGATAGTAGCTACATCCCCTTCGATTTTAACCCATTCGTGGTCTTTGGTGTACTTTAATTCTTGTGGAAAATTCATGATTAGTTCGTTTAGAGTGGCCAAAAATAAAAGGAATCAGCCATGATTGAAATCTATTGAGATAAATTAAATCTCAACTGTCCACCAAAGGCAGTTGAAGTTCTTCTATAAGCTGTCGTTATACGAGGTTCATTGATCGTGCGCTCAAAATATAAGGTCAAATTCAGGTTTTGATTGATGACATAACCAATGGTTGGCCTGATCTGGATGTTGAGGTTACCATTGGTAATAGTACTTCCTTCATCGATTTTTCGCTGAACCTGCCTTACATCCACCACTTTGGAATCAAGGCGAAGTTGGAGGTCGTTTTTGAGCACTTTCTGGCTACCCTGGATACTAAAAGGAACTTTCACTCCGGCTTTGGTATAGGCTAGGGTCAATCCAAAATCGCTGCTTCTTTGCTCCGTTACCTGAGAGTTTGAGAAGTTCAATCCCAGATTTCTTTCCCTGTTATAATTGATAGCTACATTGAGTCTGTCCTTTGTCAAGACATCTACACCGATAAGGGGAGCAAACCGCTCGGTCAGCACCACTTGATTGAGGATATAAATTGGGATGAACTGTCCATCATCATTGATAATATCAGGATTTTGGATATCCTGTAGTCTGTTGAACAGCTCGAGTCCTTGCTGATACTGCAAGGAGTTAGAGAAATTGCTCACATCGTATGTTGAAGAATATCCATGGGTGATATTAATGCTACTGAATTTGTCACTTAGGCCTTTCAGTCTTGAAAGCCCCCGATAATCCAACCTCCAGTTGGGCAAAGGAGTTTTTGGGAATGGGTTTAGTTTAACATCGTTTGGATCTTTTCCCAGGTAAGCGGCCAAGAAAGAAGGGATCAATACATCCTGACCATTCGCGCCGTATTCACCGGGACCAGATGCTTCCCCATCCAGCCTGGACTTGATAATTGATCGATAATTTTCAAAATCTGTAAAGAGCGGTGAATTATTTTGTGAATCATCCTTACTGAAAGTCGTCCCGATCATGATTGTCGTAATGGAATACGAACCAAGTCGGTTTGGACTGATGGTTTGAAAGTTACCGGGATCATCAAAAGAGTTTCTGAAGATTTCCTGATAGTCACCGGTTTCGCGTTTCCTCGCTTCCAACGTGACTCTAAAATCCTGAATTGGTTCCACGATTCCCGTTAACCGCAAATTCATGGCTCTGTTTTGCTTGAAAGTTTGAGTCAATTCGGGACTAGGCGCGATTTCACCGCTTTCTGCTAAGCTATATCGGAAATTTGGATTTTGGCTACCAAAAACAAAAGCCCATCCCGGGTTTTCCCAAGCCTTGTCCATGCCTAACAGTCCTGTGTTAGGCATATAGCCGGGCAGGAAGGATCCTTCAATTACCCCATAGTTGAATGTGATTTCCTTGGTCATCATCAGGAATTTCATGAGCTTGTTACTAAAAGGAGTTCCGATGGTATCCTCAGCGGTCACATTTGTTCTTCCAGGGACTGCAGGTCGTTTTGGGGCATTTAAGGCTGCCAGTTTTTTGTTCTTATTATAAAGCTTTACCAAATCAAATTTTCCGGTCAGGCTTTGGTCACGCGTGTTGTATATAACATTACCCAAGGTGTCTTTTTGGCCAATAGCACCTGTCTGCCAAGTGTAAGCTGCGATATACTTGTAGTCAGTTTGAATCCAATCTGTAATAGGCAGTTTGTCAAGAGGAATAGAGTAATTAAGGGTAGCGGCATGGTTGTAATTGGTTGTTCGGCCAAATCTCCAAGCATTGTATTTTACCGAATCGCGCTTCGCTTCAGTATCCAAATCACCTTCCGGTTCATCCACCACCGCACTTGCGCGTGAAGTGAAATCCACCCTCAGGCTGTTTGAAAGGTCCCAGTTGATAGCGAAGGAACGATTCATGAAGAATGATTTTTGGAAAAGTGGGTCTACTCCAGATGTACCTAGCTGATCGTTTCGGTATTGGGATCTCAGGAATCGTCTGTCAACATCTAACCTTGCGAAGAAAAGCGTTGGGGCGAGATTCAGATTGAAATCCTTCAGCAATCGCAAGTATGGAGATGTCATCCCTTCCTTTTTTTGGAAAGGTGCAATCCTCCATTCTTTTGGCTGAAAGCTGTAGGTGATATTTCCCCGGTTGGTTTTGAAATTATAATCCTGGATTTGGGCGTTGGTCTGAGTAACCGAACCCATTGCATAGGAAAAAGCAAAGTTGGAAAGGTCGTAAATGCGGTTTGGTGATTCCGGATTTCTTTTGATTTTGCGC
>DATIAI010000598.1:0-6051 GCA_035458065.1 Algoriphagus sp.
AGCAGTACTACCACAAAGCTGCGGATGAAGTGGATAGCTTTGACTTGGAATACGCGCAGATCTATTGGAAATCATTTATCCTATCCGCTCAAAAAATCGCCAATTGGAGCGAAAGACCGACCTGGGTTGCCGGTGATAAATATGAGGAAGTCAGCAAAGAACTATATGGAGGTCAGAAATAGACTCAAGATAATAGACTTAAGATAATAGACTTAAGACACAAGATTTAAGATAAAAGACAAAAGCCCGATTTCTGGTTCGAAATCGGGCTTTTTTAATAGTATCAGTCCCTTGCTTCTGGTGGCTAATCTCTTATCTCTAATCTCTTGTCTCTAATCTCTAATCTCTCGTTTCTTGGCTCTTGGCTCTTGTTTCTAAATTTTTAATACTTGAGTCTTAATTCTAAAGTCTTTTTTCCTCAAAAAAGCATTCCCGCTACAGTAGCGGTCATCATACAAGCCAGAGAAGCTGCAGCCAATGCTTTGAATCCCAATCGGCTAAGATTCCCCTGTTGATTGGGTGCAATGATTGAAATCCCTCCCAGTTGGATGGCGATTGAGCTAAAATTGGAAAATCCACAAAGTGCATAGGTGGCGATTACAATGGATTTAGTGCCCAAAGTTCCAGCCTCCTTCATATCTGCCAAACTCAAATAGGCGACAAATTCATTGATTACGGTTTTTTGACCTAAAAGACTACCTACCTGGAGCGTATCCACCCAATCCACACCGATCACCCAAGCAAAAACCCGGAAAACCTGCCCAAAAATATATTCCAAAGAAAAGCCCTTAAACTGTCCGTTGGTAGAGCTTTCCACAAAAGCATTCAATCCGGTATATTCTCCGATCAGACCGCTCAGACCAAAATTAATTGCAGCGATCACCGCTATGAATGCCAAAAGCATTCCTCCGACATTGAGTGCCAGCTTCAATCCTTCTGCCGCGCCAATAGACATGGCGTCGATCAGGTTAACTCCCATCGCCTCTTTATTTACTTCAAGCTTATCTTGGACGATCTCCTTTTCTGTTTCAGGAATAAATATCTTGGAAAGAACAATTGCAGCGGGTGCGTTCATGATGCTTGCACCCAGGAGGTAAGCAGCAAATTTACTTTGTTCTTCAAGACTGTCACCACCCAAAAAGGCCACATACCCGGCCAAAACGCCTCCGGCTATGGTTGCCATCCCACCGGTCATCAAGCACATCAGTTCTGACTTACTCATCGTCGGAATAAAAGGCCTGACCAGCAAAGGTGCCTCCGTTTGTCCCAAAAAGATATTTCCTGCAGCCGAGAGAGATTCAGGGCCAGAAAGTCTCATGGTTCTAGCCATTACCCAAGCGATGACAAATACGATTTTTTGCAAAATCCCTAGGTAATACAAGCCCGCAGATACGGTCGAAAAGAAAATTATTGTAGGCAGAACTTTAAAGGCAAAAATGAACCCGAAGCTATCCCCTGCCAGATCTCCGAAAATGAAACTCGCACCTGCTTCACTGAAACTCAAAAACTTCACAAATCCCTCTGAAAGCAATTCAAAAGCTGCTCGGACGAATTCAACCTTTGTAATAAGGAAACCAAAAACCAATTGAAGTGCTATTCCAATTGCCACGAGCCTCCAGTCAATTCGCTTTTTATTGTTGGAAAAAAAATAGGCTACCAACACAATGACAGCCAATCCCAAGGCTCCTCTCAAATATTCCATGCAATTGAATTAATTAACGAAGCGCTAAAAATAGACCAAAGCAGGGCAAGAAAAAAGCCCCGATTTTGGAATCGGGGCTTTGAAATCAGTTTCTCTTGTTTATTTCGTCCCTTATTCGGGCAGCTCTTTCATAATCTTCATTGGTGATGGCTTTTTCAAGTAGCTGATTCAGCTTGTCCAAGCTAAAATCTTTGAGGGAGCCTTCTTTTTTTGGGCTGATTTTGGATGGTGGCGTTTGAACTTCTTTTTTACTTTCGAGCTTTTTTTCTTCCTCAGTAAATTCAATTGCAGCCTCAGACATGACTTTCTCAGCACAGAAAATCGGTGCTGTGAACCTAACCGCTATCGCAATTGCGTCCGAAGGCCTACTGTCAATTTCAACCACCGTAGAATTTCCTTTGCAATGGATTTTGGCATAAAAGACTCCCTCCTTCATATCTGAAATGACAATCTTTTCAATTCCAAACTTGAAGCTATCCGCAAATGACTTGAACAAATCATGTGTCATTGGCCTGTTGGGAATGATTTTTTCGATCTCAATGGCTATTGCCTGAGCTTCAAACATTCCAATGACAATTGGCAATCTTCTGCTTCCATCCACCTCACCCATGACCAGGGTAAATGACCCTGATTGAGAATGATTGGAAGAAAGTCCCAAAATCTCCAGTTCTACGAGTTTTTCCACAAAAATTAAAGTTCAGCTTTAAGTGCCTCTGTTAGCTTAGGTACTACCTCAAAAGCATCTCCAACGATTCCGTAATCAGCTGCCTTGAAAAATGGCGCCTCCGGGTCTTTGTTGATCACTACGATGCACTTCGAGGAATTGACTCCCGCAAGATGTTGAATCGCTCCTGAAATTCCTACCGCCACATACAAACTGGGAGCAACTTTTACCCCTGTTTGGCCCACGTGCTCATGATGTGGCCTCCAACCGATATCTGAGACTGGTTTGGAGCAACCGGTGGCAGCTCCTAATACTTTCGCCAAATCTTCAATCATTCCCCAATTTTCGGGTCCTTTCATTCCCCTACCTCCAGAAACCACAATATCAGCTTCAGGAAGGAGTATTTCGCCTTTGGCTTTGTCTGTTGAAGTGATTTTAGAAGCAAAATCTGAATCCGAAAGATTAACTGAAATTTTTTCTACAACAGCATCTGCTCCATCGGTTTTCAAATCCACCGCATTTTTCTTCACAGCGAGGATTTTGTTTTCGGTTGTGATTGTAGTCTCTGCGAAAGCTTTGCCTGTATAAATGCTCCTCTTCACAGTATAGCCTCCTGATGTTTTTGGAAGTTCTACGACGTTGGAAACCAAACCTGCATTTAACTTAATTGCCAATCTGGCGGCCACCGAATCACCCAAGGAAGATTTGGCCAATACCAAAGTCTTGGCTCCCAAAGTAGAAAAAGCTTGTGCCACCGCTCCGGCATGGGCTTGAATCACTCCATCATTCAGTCTGGAATCGTCCGCATGCAACACTTTTGCAGCACCAGCTCTACCAACTGAGGCCAATTCCGACGCATTAACTGTACCAAGTGCCAATGCAACTACATCTCCCTCACCCGTTTGAGCAGCTAAAGCTTTTGCAAAAGAAACCGCTTCAAGGCTGGTTTTTTTTACTTTCCCTTCTGAGTGCTCTATATAAACTAAAATCGACATATCTAATTGAATTAATGATATTTACCAAAAATTGATTAAAGTACTTTTGCTTCGTTTTTGAGCAATTTTACCAGTTCCGCGACATTGTCTTTGTCGACAAGTTTCACAGATCCTTTTGCTGGCGGAAGCTGAAAGCTGCTAGCCTCAGCTTGCGTTTCCTGGGATACCGGCTCCACCACTTTCAGAGGCTTTGTGCGTGCTGACATGATACCTCTCATGTTTGGAATTTTCCATTCAGCAATAGGTTCCTGGCAACCTGCTATCAAAGGTAACTGAGCTTCCAAATACTCTTTTCCGCCTTCGATTTCTCTGGCCATTTTCACGGTATTTCCTTCAATTTCCAATTTCATAACCGGAGAGAAAGAAGGCATTCCGAGCAATTCGCCCACCATTCCGTGAACCATTCCTCCATTGAAATCAATCGACTCACGGCCCATCAAGATCAGGTCATATCCGCCCTCTTTGGCATAATGTGCTATTTGCTTTGCAACGAAAAAGGAATCTTTCGGAAAAGAATTGACACGGATCGCATCATCTGCACCAATAGCTAGAGATTTTCTCAAAGTCGGTTCTGTCTCGGCTTCCCCCACGTTTAATGCAGTCAAGGTGCCTCCTGTTTGATCTCTGAGTTCCACAGCCCTGGCCAACGCATAATCGTCGTATGGGCCGATAATAAACTGAACTCCTGTAGTATCAAATTTGGTATTGTTGGCAGCAAACTGAATCTTGGAAGTCGTATCCGGTACATGTGTGATACAAACAAGAATCTTCATTGGTTTAGAGTTAGATTATTTTAGATTTATTTCGCGTGAAAATAACAGGCTACCGCTAATTAAAAAAACTATTCATGGCCAAATTGGACAGACCTCAATTACTCCGGGACTTTATTAAAGAAGAGCCTGAAAACCCATTCAACTATTATGCTTTGGCTCTTGAACTTAAGGAGAAAGATCCGGATGAAACGGAAAACCTGTTCGATTTTCTTTTGTTAAACCATCCGGATTACCTTCCTGTTCACTTCCCAGCCGCACATTTTTTTGCAGAGCGGGATCATATCCAAAAAGCCAGAGAAATTTTTGAAAAAGGAATTGCTTTGGCCGAATTGAAAAAAGAAGAAAAAATACTCAAGGAGCTTAAAAACGCCTTTCAAAACTTTCTTTTTGAGAATGATTTGGATTAAGGATTGAGTTTTTAATTGAGGTTTAAAATGAATTGACAATCAATTTCTTAAATTGATAATCCTGAAAAACAACCGAATCTTCTTTTACTATGATCACCCAAAAAGAAATGCTTGCCCACTTTTTACCCCTAATGGAGAAACAGGGGAAGCGCTATAAAAAGAAAAGTCTAATCCGAGCCAAAAAGGCCGAACCGGGTTTGGAAGTTGTGACCCGAACAAGTGATGGATTTGAAACCAAAAACACTGCAGAAAAGGGTGATTGGCTGGTCGAAAATCAGACTTCAGCAAAAGAAAGCTATCTGATTAAAGCAGAGACTTTTGAAAAAAAATACGCGCTAATGGACTCCTTAGGGAATGGATGGGGTTGCTATCGCCCGGTTGGAGAAATCTATGCTTTAAAAGTCAGTGCGGAAGATTTAGAATTTTTTGGAGATAAAGCTTTAAAGGAATTTCAGGCGCCCTGGAAAGAATCGATTGTGGTAAAACCCGGGGACTACCTGGTCATCTCACTGGATCAAAGTGAAATCTATCGGGTTGCCAAGAAAGAGTTTACCGAAACGTATGAGGAAATCCAGGTTTGAGCTAATCAAGGTTTAAGGACGATTTTGCCAAACTGATCCCCAGCTTTCATCAAATCAAAAGCTTTGACAGCATTATCAAAAGTGAATACCTGATCAATTGCAGGACGAATCTGCTTCTCTTTTACAAATGAAATCATGCTCTGAAAATCCAGATCAGAACCCATGGTAGAGCCCATGATTTTGAGCTGATTCCAATAAACCTTTCTTGCTTCCAACTTGCTCGGAAGGCCCATTGTGGCTCCGTAAATAACAATCCTTCCGCCCGGTTTGCAGACATTGATCAATTGGTTGATCGAATCTCCGGATGCTCCGTCAATGATCACATCAAAGCCTTCTGTCGCTTTCACTGCCTTTTCTGTCCAATCCGGCTCCAGATAATTAAATCCGAAATCAGCTCCTGATTGCTGCGCTTTTTCAAGTTTAGAGCTGCGGCTGCTACTGACCGAAAGTTTGGCACCAATTGCTTTGGCATATTGCGCAGCAAACTGAGCCACTCCTCCTCCTATTCCCGTGACCAAAACTTGATCTCCAGCCTTGGCTTGACCCTGATAGATCAAGGCACGGTATGCTGTGACTCCTGCCAAAGGCAAAGAAGCTGCCTCTTCCCAAGTCAGATGACTTGGTTTTTCATACAGCCTATCAACTGAAATCGCTATATACTCTGCCAAAGTCCCATTTCTGGGCATTCCTAAAATCTTGAAATCTTTGGATTGGGCTCGTTGATCCGCTCCCCAAAACATGGCAGGATTGATTATGACTTCCTTTCCAATCCAGGATTCGTTGCTTTTATCACTCACTTTTTCCACAACTCCTGCCCCATCCGAGCCAAGGACTACCCCATCCGAAAGATTGGGGTAAAGTCCCTGACGACACCACTCATCACGGTGATTGAGCGAGGCGGATTTGATTCGAATCAGTGCCTCACCGCT
>DATIAI010000599.1:0-6448 GCA_035458065.1 Algoriphagus sp.
CTGTCTCCTCCACCAATCGCTCCTCCACCTCTTCCATGTAGTGATCGAGTTCTTTCTCATTCATATTGAGAAGGCGAAGTGCAAAAGGCCGAACCAACTTCAAATCTGAACTGACAGAATCAGCTACACCTGGATATTGGATTTTCACAGCGAAAGTCTTTCCATCTTTTGTGGCCTGATGCACCTGACCAATTGAAGCTGCATTCACAGCAGATCGGGTAAATGTCTCAAAAATCCCTTCAGGCGGCTTTCCGAAATACTTCTGGAAAGTCTTCACCACCAAGGGATAAGACAATGGCGGTGCGGAATATTGCGCCATAGTAAACTTGTCTTGATAAGCTCTTGGAAGGAGATTTTTATCCATGGACATCATCTGAGCAACCTTCAGAGCGGAACCTTTCAGTTCACTCAATGATTTGTAAATGTCTGTCGCATTGTTGAGATGAAGTTCCTCCTTATCCATGGATGGATTGACCATCTTTTTGGCATAATGCTTCACATAATTCCCCCCTACTTTGGCTCCTGTGGAGATAAACTTGGCTGCACGCTGTACCTTGGAAACCGGAATGGATTCCTGCTCTTTCACTTTGCTAGCCATGATTATTTGTTTTGGTAGAGAAACTTGGCGAAGTCCAAAAAGCTGTCCAAGGCACTTTTTCCCATCAGGTCAAATGCCAGATTCACGGACTTTTCGATGGCAGCATCAGTTTTTTCAAATCTCGGACTTCTGTCATCCAACCAATATCTGAAAACAAAGGCAACCTGAAGCCAAAGTGCTTCATCATATCGCTCTGAAATAAAGGGCCGTGAAGCGATTTCTTGAGTTTCTTTCCCTTCTAAGATAATTTCACCTGCAAAGTCCTTGAACTTTTCTTTGAATTCTTTGGTATCTGACGGAAGGGATTTAAAGGATTTCGTCTTATCCTGATATAGGCTTAACAAATAGGATCTGTTTTTCTTCAATTCCTCGATCCAGGTAAATAGGAAACTGAGAAACTTCTCTCTTACGCTATATTCCTTGAATACTTCTTGCGATTCTATCTGTTCCAAGGTGGTTTCAAAAATCGAAACCCACACTGTTGATTTGATTGACTCAAAAGATGTGAAGTAGGTGTAAAATTCCTCCTCCTTCATCTTCAAATCCTTCGCAAACTTGAAAACCGATGCAGGTTCACTACCATGTTCCAACACCTGGTTCTTAAACCCTTCCAAAATCAGTTTTCGAAAATCCTTCTTAGTAGTTTTTTTGACAGTTGTCGTTTCCATTGGATTTCTTGAGATACAATTAAATAACTCCCAATCCGGTCTGCAAGTTTATCTTAAACGAAAAAAAGCCGGATACTTTTTCCGGCTTTTCAAAGATTTGTTCAGTTTCCTTCAATTTTTCACCTGCTCAATCACCAGATTGTGATTGGTGTAGATGCAGACGTCAGCTGCAATATGGAGGCTTTCTCTCACCATTTCTTCAGCAGATAGATGCGGTGCAAATTTCTTCATCGCCCTCGCCGCAGATTGGGCAAACATGCTTCCTGAGCCGATAGTGGCTATTTCCATATCCGGCTCGATTACATCCCCTGTACCAGAAATGATCAATATATCGTCCTTGTCGGCCACAATCATCATCGCTTCCAAGCGGCTGAGCATTCGGTCCATTCTCCATTCTTTGGCCAACTCGACCGCAGCGCGCTTCATGTTGTTTCCAAAAGCGCCGAGTTTCTCTTCGAATTTTTCCAAAAGTGTAAAGGCATCTGCAGTGGAACCCGCGAAACCGGTTACGATTTTTCCACCCTGTAATACCCGAAGTTTTTTAACGGTACTTTTTGCTACTGTATTACCTAGAGTTGCTTGTCCATCTGCACCAATGACTACTTGCCCATTGTGACGGATAGCGACTACGGTTGTTGATTTAATTTTTTCCATGGATAAAAGTTATTGGTTATAGGTTTTGGAGTTATTGGGCTTCAAAATTGGGCCTTTGGATATTAGTTGAAAGCATTGTTAACTGATTACCAATAACTGGATAACCCTTTCTCCAATAACCATACAAAAGCAAAAAGTCCTGTCGAAACAGGACTTTTTGGCAGTTATTATTTAGATAAGAATTCTTACTGGATCTTCCAGGAGTCCTTTAAGGGTCAATAGGAAAGCAGAACCAACTGCTCCATCCACCACTCTATGGTCACAGGAAAGCGTCACTTTCATGATGTTTCCGATCTTCATCTGACCGTCTTTTACGATTACAGTTTCCTTGATCCCTCCTACTGCCAGGATACAAGCATCCGGAGGATTGATGATCGCCGTGAACTCGTCAATTCCAAACATTCCCAAGTTGGAAATGGTGAAGGTATTTCCTTCCCAGTCTTTAGGCTGAAGTTCTTTGGTTTTGGCTTTTCCACCCAATGTTTTTGCCTGATTGGAGATCTGAGATAAAGACAATCTATCAGCAAATCGGATTACCGGAACCAGCAAACCTTCTTCTACTGCCACTGCCATACCGATATGGATATGGTCGTTGTAGCGGATTTTATCACCTAGCCAGCTGGAATTAACTTTTGGATGCTGTCGCAAAGCAGCAGCTGAAGCTTTGATCACCATATCATTGAAGGAGATTTTCACAGGTGAAATCTCGTTCATGCTTTTTCTTGCTTCGATTGCCTTATCCATGTTGATTTCCATAGTCAGATAGAAGTGTGGTGCACCAAATTTGCTTTCTGCAAGACGCTTCGCGATTACTTTTCTCATCTGAGAAACTTTCTCTTCACGGAAGCTTTCCTGACCTATAGCTGGTACAGAAATCGGAGTAGCAGAAGTTGATGGAGCGGAAGCCGCAACCGGTGCAGCAGAAGGCACAAACGTTTCTACATCACGCTTCACTATTCTTCCTCCTTCTCCTGACCCATTCACCAATCGAATGTCAACACCCTTATCTTCGGCCATTTTCTTGGCCAAAGGTGAGGCTTTTACACGTTCTCCATTTGTGGGTGCCTGAGGTGCTGGTGCCGATGCAGCCGCAGGGGTTTCTGATTTTACTTCAGGCTTGGATTCGGCCACAGGTTCAGGCTTAGCTTCTGAAGGAGCAGCTGCTTTGCCTCCACCCTGATGTGCCTTAAGTAAAGTCTGATAATCAGCACCTTTTTCTCCGATAACAGCGATCACACCATCGACAGCCACACTGTTTCCTGCCTCAACACCAATATGCAATAGAACACCGTCTTCGTAGGATTCGAGCTCCATGGTAGCCTTATCAGTTTCGACTTCGGCAATGATTTCTCCGGATTTCACCGAATCACCCACTTTTTTCAACCAGGTGGCAATCGTGCCTTCCTGCATAGTATCACTCATTTTTGGCATGGTGATCACCGTTGCATTGATGCTGGAAGTGTCTATTTTTTCTGTAGGGGCCTCAGTTTTTGCCGAATCTGAAGATTTTTCAGGTTCGCTAGCTTTAGCCTCTGGTTTGGATTCTTCTTTTTTGGCTTCAGCTGGAGCCGCAGACCCGCTGAGCAAATGCTCGTAAGCTTCTCCTTTTTCACCGATAATGGCAATGACACCATTCACAGGAACTGAATCTTTCTCCTGAACTCCAATATATAAAAGGACACCTTCTTCGTAAGATTCCAACTCCATGGTTGCTTTGTCAGTCTCAACTTCAGCCAGGATATCTCCGGGTTTTACAGTATCTCCCACCTTTTTCAACCATGCAGCGATCACCCCCTCCTCCATTGTGTCACTCATTTTTGGCATTCTGATTATTTCGGCCATAGGTAATTTTGAGCTTGTTCGTTTTTAAAGTGTCCAAAAATAGTTTTTAAAAACGCTTTATTCAAATTTATATCTTGTATTTTCCGTGCTGTTATAGGCCGTTTCACCCCATGCCACTGACCTCTGAAAGCTCCTATCACCGGCCTAATTGGCTCTTTAGCGGACACTTAGAAACCATTTACCCTGCTCTTTTCCGTAAAGTAGAAATCCAAAAACCTATACGGGAAAGAATCGAAACTCCCGATGGAGACTTCCTGGATTTGGACTGGTTTAGGAGTGGAAATCAACGTTTGGTGATTGTCAGCCATGGTTTGGAAGGAAACAGCACCAGGCCATACATGCTGGGAATGGCTCGGGAATTTAGACTAAAAGGCTTTGATGTCCTGACTTGGAACTTCCGGGGTTGTAGTGAAGAAATGAACCGGAAAGTAATTTTTTACCACAGTGGAGCCACCTATGATTTGGATACGGTAGTCAATTATGCCCAAAAAGATTATCAGGAGATATTTTTGGTAGGATTTAGTTTGGGGGGAAATCTTTCTTTGAAATATTTGGGAGAAAAGAAATCAACAAATCCAAAGATCAAAAAAGGAGTCGCAATCTCTGTTCCCCTGGACTTAGCCAAATCCTGCGAAAAAATCTCAACCGGAGAAAATATCATTTACTCGAAGCGGTTTCTTGTCACTTTAAAAGAAAAAGTGATCCGCAAATCACTGGCTTTTCCAGGAGAATTACCGGTCGGATTACTCCGAAAAATCAAAACACTCCGTGACTTTGATGATTTCTTCACCGGACCTTTGCATGGTTTTGCGGATGCTTCCGAATATTATGAGGTCAACTCCTCGCTTCAGTTTTTAGAACAGATCGAAGTCCCTGCTTTGGTCCTCAATGCCCAAAATGATCCCTTTTTAAGTGACACCTGCTTTCCGGTCAAACTCGCCAAAAAATTGGATTTAGTCCATTTCGAATTTCCAAAACACGGAGGTCATGTTGGATTTTCTGGCCCTTCCCGAGAAAAAAGCTATTACTCTGAGCTTCGTGCAGTTGAATTTATAACCCACGATCTCTAACTTCCGCTCAAATCTCTTAATTCCCTGAACATGTGCGGAAGATACTCCCTCAGCAAAAGCAAAATTGAATTGGAAGAACGATTCCAGGCTGAAATGCTGGCGGATTTTAAACCGAGGTACAACATCGCCCCTACCCAATTGGTGCCGGTACTAACTTCAGACAGCCCGAAAGGCTTTTCTTTCTTCTACTGGGGGATCACTCCGGATTTTGGACATAATAAGCCCGTGTCCCAAAAGCTGATTAATGCGAAAGCCGAATCGATCAATGAGAAAATCTCGTTTAAAAGTTCCTTTCAAAGAAGACGATGCCTGATTCCGGCAGATGGATTTTTCGAATGGAAAAAGCTCGGAAAAAAAACCAAAATCCCTTATCGATTTACACTCAGAGATGAGGATATATTTTCCTTTGCGGGGATTTGGGAAGAATATGAGACCGTTTCAGGTGAATCTCAACATACTTTTTTGATACTCACTACAACACCAAACGAAGTGGTGGAAGAAGTTCACGACAGAATGCCGGTGATTCTAAATCGGGAGCAAGAGAAGAAATGGCTAGATAAGTACACTTCAGAAACAGACCTGCTTAAATTGCTCAATCCCTATCCCGGAGAATTGATGATGAGTTATACTGTATCTCCACTTGTCAATTCAGTTCATAATGATTCGCCCGGAATTATCAGGAGAACTTCGCCCATGGATCAGTTTGGGAATTACACGCTCTTCGGTTAGGGCCGAAAACATTTTACTCGATAGGAGCTTTTTTGTGGGATTGCCTTCAAGTACCGATATTGGCAGTCCTTATTGTTTTTCACTCAATAGACCCAAATAACGATGAAAAAATCCCGAATTCTCGGAGCCGGTCACTACGTACCTGAAAGGATTGTGACCAATGAGGAGCTTTCGCAAATGATGAACACCAATAATGAGTGGATCGTGGAGCGAACCGGGATTCAAGAACGGCGTTGGTTTACTCCGGGAGTGGACACAGTCACCAATATGTCTGCTAAGGCCAGCAGGATGGCAATGGAAAGAGCCGGTGTAAAATCCTCTGAGATCGAATTCATCGTTTTCGCTACTATTACTTCTGATTATTTCCTTCCCGGAAATGGAGTTTTGCTTCAACGAGAACTGGGACTTTCCACCATCGGAGCCATTGACATCAAAAATGCCTGCTCGGGTTTCCTCTATTCGCTTTCTGTAGCTGACCAGTTCATCAAAACCGGGATGTACAAGAAAATCCTGGTCGTGGGTGCAGAAATCCAATCTTCTGCCTTGGACAAAAGTGATGAAGGTCGATCTAGCGCTGTAATCTTTGCCGACGGAGCCGGAGCGGTGGTTTTAGGCGCTGTGGAGCAAGATCAGCCTGGAATCCTCAGCTCACATTTGCATTCTGAAGGTGCCTATGCAGAGGAATTGTACTGCATTGCACCAAGCTCAAGCGGCAAAGTCAGAATCTCTCAGGAGATGATTGAGCGAGGAGACTTTTTTCTGAAAATGAACGGGAATGCAGTTTTCAAACATGCCATAGTTCGGTTTTCAGAAGTGATCATGGAGGCTCTTGATCACAATGGGGTTACAACAGCAGATCTAGACTTGTTGATTCCTCACCAAGCTAA
>DATIAI010000600.1:0-2511 GCA_035458065.1 Algoriphagus sp.
AACGGCAACTCAAGAAATTACCGAAATACTGGAATCATTATGAGATTATAGGTAAAAGAAAAGGGTGGTAAAGAAGGCGAAGAATCCTACTTTTTGAAGACAATCTCACCGTCTTTGATCACCATCTTCACCTGGAAAAGTGATTTTTTGAGGTCTGTTTTCAGGTCTCCCGCAAACACTACGATGTCGGCAAAAGCACCGGGTTTGATGACCCCGATTTGGTCTTTCATGCCCAATGCTGTGGCGGCATTGATGGTAGCTGTCTGTAAAACATCCTCAGGCGACAGCCCTGCATCAGCATATCCCCAGATGGTTTGCTTGGCAAGCTCGCCTCTAGGAAGCTTCAGGTCAATATAGGCATCGGAACCCGCTACGATGGTTACGCCTGCTGCTTTGAGTTCGTTTGTCCATCTCTTCCAACCGGCGGCGTTGTCTACCAGATCCTGCTCGGTATAGTGCTGGTTTTGAACTTCATAATAAGCCCGGATGGATTCGGTTGAGCCATAGGTCGGCACTACATAAATTCCCTTGGCGGCCATTTTTTCAAGTGTGCTTGGCTTAAATCCATAGGCATGTTTTATCCCGTCGACTCCGGCCTCAATGGCATTTTGGGCGGCCCAGTCCCTGTCACAATGCGCCGTGACTGTCACGCGTTCGGCATGGGCGGTTTCCACAATCGCCTTCATTTCCTCCAAACTCAGCACCAGTCTGTTGCCGACGGCCAAAATCTTGATCACGTCCACTCCCCGTGCAAGATGCTCCCTCACCGCCTTTCTTGCCTCTTCTACCCCGCTGACCATGCTGTACTCCTGGCGCGAAATCCGATCAAAATCAGCCAGGGGAATCCCATCAACCTGTCCGTCCATGGAACCGATGATCGGCCCGGATACCAACATCCGGGGTCCCGGAAAGTATCCCTTGTTGATCGCTCTCTTTACCTCCAGATCCAGGTATTGGCCGGAATTGCCCAAATCTCTGATCGTGGTAAAACCGGCATCCAGATAGCTTCTGGAAAATTTGGCGGCTCTCAGGACTCTTGCTTCGGAGGACATTAGCATCGCATCTACTGCAAGGGGCTCGTCGCTCTGCTGCTCGAGCAATACATGGGAGTGTGCATCAATCAGCCCCGGCGTAATGGTGGCATCCCCAAAATCAAGGATTTCTGTATCCGGCGGGACAGTCAGCTGGGTTCCTACTTCCAGCACCCGGTTGTTTTTGATCAAAACCTGTTGGTTTTGTATAAAGACGTTTTTTTCCGAATCGTAAAACTGTCCTGCTTTTAGCAGGTAGTGCTTGTCGGAAGTCTGCGAATAGACGAAATGGTAACTGAGTATGAAAAGAAAGAGAAGGGCAACGGGAAAAGCCTTAGTCATGGAAAAGTGTATTTATGTGGTGGGTTTTGTTAATCAGGAAAGGATGAAAGGCGGGTTGTGACGCCATTGTCCAGCAGCCAGCAGTTGCCATAAACATCCGAATAGGTGACTTTAAGATTGACCGAAGCACTTTCCCATCGGTAAGCGATCTGTCTAATCACTGAGTCTGGATTATCAAGAGAGAGGAGTGAGATGGCTTCCTCGGGTTTGAAGACGTAATCTTTGTTTACTCCGCTAAAACCAACGCCCTTCATATTTTCTCCGAATAAAGCCGTAAAAAGGGCTCTGGTATTGTCATAGCTGGTACCCCGATAGACATACTCAAATTTCTTGACAATCGCGGGGCCTACACCCTTGTTTTCGATACCATAGTCGTAGTTCCCGCTTCTAGAGCTTAAAGTAGTCTGCAGATACGGCCAGACCGATGCGTATTGTTGTTCTTTGAAGATGGTCGTCTGGATGATGGAAACAATCAATGCTGAGGCGCTCAAAAAGACAGCAGACAACCCAAGGAGAAATTCGACATTGATCTTTCGCTTGGGGACAGGCGCGTTTTCATCCATATATGCAACTTATTTTTTCAAATATAGAACTGAAAAGATATTGCACAAGCCAAGTTTTTAGGCTTGGCAACGGGGATGTGGCAATAGCCTGATTTGCTGGACTTCTTGCACCCGAACCAAGGAAGTATGAATCTCCAGGAAGTGGAAAAGATCAAAAACAGTTAAGCACAGTTAGCTCCGCTTTCGAGTTAGAGGGTCCGCCAATTCCCAATCTATAAATTTTGGGATGCTGCCTATATGGCAACTCCTCCTTCTTTTGGTCACTAAGTCCAGTCTTTTAGCTTGTTTGAGTATTCCGGCAGGAATTCCGCGTTGTTGCTTAGTTTATAGGTCTGTGGTTATCTTGGTCTTTGTAATAAAAGGATCTGAGTACTTAAAACGGGGCAAAAATGGATAACTCTACACTTGGGCTCAGGTGGTCTAAGGAAATCTCAAATCGAAAAGAGAAAGAACGCATTGCCGAGAAAGTCGCTCGTAAAGCCGTCGATGGGGAAATAATAGGTGCCGGCTCGGGATCTACCTCTTTTTTAACGGTACTGGCTTTGGGTAAACGGGTAGAAGCCGAGGGTATTTCC
>DATIAI010000601.1:0-2370 GCA_035458065.1 Algoriphagus sp.
GGCCCATTTGAAGGATTCATTCCAATTACCCCCTTAGTGCCTATATTTCTGTAAAAAGTCGAAATATATTCCCTACATAAAAGCGCAATATCATTGCCCTCTGTCAGGACTTCAAAGAAAACCGGCGTTTCAATATCGCCATTTTGACTATAAGGAATACTATAAAAACTTCTTACCCCATCATTCGTTTGGTTATGAATTTCAAAATGACTGACATTGGAGGCTGTAAAGGTAGAAATGGTCTCAGTTTGAAGCTGAACCAAATTATTTTCCAAATCATATTTTACCAAGCCTGCATAAGTCTGCCCATCTGTGCCATAGATATTGCCTTTGTACCACATTTGCGAGGGAAAATGATTTTGCGCAAGCAAAGAGAGCGCCCCCACAAATAGCAAAGTGAGGGTAAATATTGCTTTTATTAAGGATTCTTTCATGCGTTTACAATTTGCTTTTCAGTGGTCAGATATGCCCCATTTTGTCACTTTTCTTTTTCGGGTAACTTCATTGTTCGGATTGGGCTTAATCTTGGCAAACTCTTTTTAGGGGATTATAGAATATCAAGAGGAAATCCCATTATCATTCCTGACGAGGATAAGCGGTTTTGATATAAAAATTAATTGTGCAATTCGTTGTAATAGGCAGTAATTCTAAGCAAATCACCACGCTTGTCATGCTCGAGTCGGTTTTTTCTCATGAAAAGATCAATCTCCTCATCATATCCCGGTAGCATGGCAAAAAGGTCTTTTCGCTTTAAGCTGTAGCGTTCCATTCGACCATTTTTGAAAAAGTAATAATTGAAAGCAAGACGATAACCTGAATATGTCTGTGGGCCCCAAAAAGGATTCATCCCAACAGGCCCCCAATTGTTCATTCCACGGGTATCAGTAGCGATATACTCTCTGCAAAGCAAGGCGATGTCGTTTCCCTCAGTCAAAACTTCAAAAAAAGTCGGAGTTTCGTACTGCCCATTGATGGCATAAGGAAGGCTATAAAACTTTCGGATGCCACCAAAGATCTCATCATAAATCTCAAAATTGGAGACATTGGAAGCAGTGAATGTGTCTACGGTTTCGGTCTGAAGTTGCACCAGATTATTGTCCAAATCATACTTGATCAGCCCGGAAAGCGTGGACCCATCATTGAGAAAAATATTTCCTTTGTGCCAAACCTGAGAAGGGAACTGGTTATTCTGAGCTAAAACCGAAACCAAGCTCAAGAGGATGAAGCCTAGAGTGAAAATTGCCTTTTTCATGGTGATCATTATGCTTAGAATAAACGGCCAAAATCTATTTTGGGTTATTAAAACCCTTTTGACCTCGATAGATAAGTTAACAACTTTCTCTTACTTGAGAATATTGTGTCCCATTTTATCTCTTTTGGTTGTGAGATACTTTTCGTTGTGAGGATTGGGAGTAATCTCAATCGGAACCTGCTCGACGATTTCCAATCCATATCCCAGCAAACCCACTCTTTTTTGAGGATTATTTGAAATCAGGCGGATTTTGCTGATCCCCAAATCTCTCAAAATTTGAGCACCTACTCCGTAGTCTCTACCGTCCATTGGCAAGCCTAAAGCAATATTTGCCTGGACAGTGTCCATACCTTGTTCTTGAAGTTTGTATGCTTTGAGTTTATTAATCAGGCCAATTCCCCGACCTTCTTGATTCATGTAGAGAACCACACCTTTGCCTGCTTTTTCAACCATTTGCATTGCGGCATGCAACTGTGGTCCACAATCACATCTGCAACTCCCAAAAATATCTCCAGTGGCGCAGGAAGAGTGAACTCTTACCAAGACAGGTTCATCTGGCTCCCAAGTACCTTTGATCAAAGCCATATGAATCTCCTGGGTGTTGGTTTGTCTAAATGCAATCAGATCAAAATCCCCCCAAGTAGTCGGAAGTTCGACTCCGATTTCACGCTTGATCAGGGATTCATTTTTGAGTCTGTAGGCGATTAAGTCTTTGATAGAAACCAGCTTCAGTTTGAAGCGCTTGGCTACTTTTACCAAATCCGGAAGTCTGGCCATGGTACCGTCTTCATTCATGATTTCCACTAAAACCCCTGCAGGGGCCATTCCTGAAAGCCTTGCAAAATCAATAGCAGCCTCAGTATGACCAGCTCTCCGGATGACTCCACCCCGCTTGGCTTTTAGGGGAAAAATATGTCCAGGTTTCCCAAGTTCGCTTGGATGAATGGAATCATCAATCAAGGCCTTGATGGTTTTTGCCCGATCAGATGTTGAAATACCGGTGGTGCAGCCGTGACCGATCAAATCGACCGAAACTGTAAAAGGGGTTTCGAAAGCCGCTGTATTATTACCTACCATCAATTCCAAACCCAATTGATCACAACGATCCTCAATCAGCG
>DATIAI010000602.1:0-3755 GCA_035458065.1 Algoriphagus sp.
ATTCACCGTTTGATTTCCAGATTTCAACATTATAAGGAAATCTATCACCCGGAACTAAGTAGGAAAATGGCTTTTGAATAGTTTCAACCAGAATGAAATTGCCATCCGGACTAATGTCCATAGACTTTATCAAGCCCGGCTTTCCGATAGCAGTTTTGCTTCCATCAATGCTGATTTTCATCAATTGAGAATCCATGAAATAGGCGAAAAGCGCCTCATCGTAGGGGTTGGTCAGAAGGTCCTGATAAGTCCGGGTCGGTGCAGCATTTCCGGATGTTTCCTGAATGATCGGTCCCACAGGTGCCGCAGGTGCCTTTGACATAGATCCTCTGGCAGGATTTACCACTTTTACCAAAATGGAATTGTCCGGCATCCAAACGATGGAGTTTCCAAAAACCTGATTAATGATTGGATCGGTGAGTTTTTTAGCTTCGAAGCTTGTCAAATCCACTATCCAAAGACTGATTCCTGATGCCTCTGTTTGAGTGAATGCCAAATACTTTTCATCCTGAGAAAGTGAAAAGCCACTCATTTTGGGATTCGATGGTAAATCTTTGATTTGGATTTCTTCTCCGGAGCGGGTCTTTTTGATTTTAATATTGTGAAAGCTGCTGGCACGGCTCGGCCCGGAAATGGCCGGATTTATCCGGATTCCAGCGATCCGCAACTCAGGTTGAGCCAAATCTTCGATGGTGGGTGATCCGGCTCTTTCGAGAATCATCATTATCGAGCCGTCTTTGTTGAATGTTACAGAAGGCGTCGGCGGAGCATTAAACAAGTCCGCAATTGACTGAGGGGGAGTTTGGTAGGTGGTCTGGGCAAAACCGGCTTCCAGGACGAATCCAAAAAGAGTCAGTGCCAAGACTGCTTTGGTAATAAGTTTATTCATTTTGACTTGGGTTAATTCTGTTTGAAAATACCTCCTTATTCAGAAAGTATAAGTCCAAAAATACTTCAATGGTTTAAATAGCTTGAATTGCGGGGATTTGGGGCTTTTCTAAAAAATGAGCAAAAAAAAGCCCGACATTTTATTGCCGGGCTCTATTAACAATGTGGTTAATTATTTTCCTTTTTCTCCTATGGAGATCATCGCGCAACGGAATCCAATGTTATTGGTCGCTGAGTCTTGGTGCATAAATCTTCGGGTTCCCGGTGCCAGCCAGTAGGCTACATCTTTCCAAGAACCACCTTTGTACACTCTGATTTCGTCAGTGAACATTGAAGTTTCATAATTTTCCGCCTCATCGTAAGTTCCGTCTTTTCTCATTGGGTTGAGATCGTCAGCATCTTGGAATGTCAAAGGTCTGTAAACATCATACACCCACTCGTTCATGTTGCCGGCCATATGATAAAGACCAAAATCGTTTGGTGCCATGTCGTAAACATTGGTTGGAAGAATATCACCGTCATTTCTTTGGTTTCCGGAGATACCTGCATAATCACCTCGACCTCTTTTGAAGTTGGCCAAGAAATCACCCTGCTTACCTTTTCTCTTCACATTGTAAGGATTTCGGACACCTCTTCCGTCCCAAGGATAAATCCGGCCATATTCCTGATTTTCGTCCAAATATTGGGTTCCGATCATTGCTTTAGCTGCATATTCCCATTCTGCTTCATTAGGAAGTCTAAAATCCGCCATGGCTACTCCACGCTCAATCAATTGTGTTTTAGTAAAAGACGAATCAATTCCCCGCTCTTCTCTTACCAAATCTTGAACAAATTCAGTTCTCCATTTTGAATACACATTTGCTTGATTCCAAGATACTCCAGCAACTGGATAGAAGTTGAATCCAGGGAATCTGAAATAATACGACTGATAGAGGTCATTGAAGGACATGGCGCTTGACCAAACATCTTCAGAAGGTTCAAGCTTCAAAAGTGAATCTGCACTCACTTTCTTTTTCATATCAAAAAGGAACTCACGGTAATCATTATTGGTGATTTCCGTTTCGTCCATGTAAAAATTTGCAATAGAAACAGTCCTCTCCAAGTTGTCTCGGAACGCCATCACGTCCTCTTCCTGAGAACCTAGGACAGTTCGACCACCCTGGATGAACTTCAAGTTTGGACCTGGAATTTGCTCGGCTCTTTTGGATACGAAAAAGTTGGTAGAATCATTTTCCTCAAAAGAGAAATCAGCACCAGTAGTTGCACTTTTCTTTCCGGGGTCGTTTGCAGTTCGACGACCGTAGCCCGGAGTTTTGTTACAAGAAGACAAAACAGAAGCAGAAGCCAGCACCAAAGCTGTCGCCCACATTCCCCAGGATTTGTTGTTCAGACTCATATTGTAATGTTTTGGTCTATTTCAGAATGCTAATATAGATGCTGTGGAATCTACTTCCAATGCATTTCGATTATCAGGAATTATCAAAATGCCTTTCAATCATTCGATTCAGGCAAATTCAACAAAATCGGTAATCGAAAATGCAATATTTATGCCAGTTAAATTTTAGTGAAATTCTCACAAATTCATTTCCATAAGCACCTTTTGTGCTTTTTGGATGGTTGGTACCCCTTCTATTGTAAGTATCAAACGATTCTTGTGCTCTTTTATTTTACACACCTTGGAGTGAACTTGAGCAAACTTCATGATTTTGCCAAAAACCTCCGAGGAATAGAAGTCATCCCGATTCGAGGGCAAAAGATAGCACTTCATTTGCCTTCCTTTCAAGACAAGCTTCTCAATTCCAAGCTTTTCTGCCAGCCAACGTAAACGAACTGTCTCCATTAAGTCGCTGACAGCCTTAGGGAACGGTCCAAAACGATCCTGAAGCATCAACGAAAACTTGTCGAGCTCCTCTTCATTTTTGATCCCATCAAGTTTGGAATAAAGCCCAAGTCTCTCGCTGATATTGGTGACATATTCTTCGGGAATCAGCAGCTCCAAATCAGTCTCAATCGTGCAGTCCTGAACCAGCACTTTTACTTTTTCAGTAAGATCAGTTTCAAAGAGGGCGGCAAACTCATTTTCCTTCAACTCCTGAACTGCTTCGTCCAGGATTTTGTGATACATCTCAAATCCCAAATCTGTGATAAATCCGCTTTGCTCTGCTCCAAGTAAATTGCCTGCTCCGCGGATGTCCAGATCCTTCATCGCTACCTTGAATCCGTCACCCAAATCGGAAAATTCCTCCAGAGTTTGAAGTCTTTTTCTGGCTTCAGCTGTCAAGCCTGACATAGGGCTTGTCAGTAGGTAGCAAAAGGCTTTTTTGTTACTTCTTCCCACTCTGCCACGCATCTGGTGCAAATCACTCAATCCAAACATGTGCGCTCGGTTGATAATAATGGTATTGGCATTGGGGATGTCCAATCCAGACTCGATGATGTTGGTAGAGACCAGGACATCGTATTCATGATTGATGAAATCGACCATGATTTTTTCCAGCTTTTTTCCGTCCATTTGCCCATGAGCTCCTGCAACCCTGGCATCCGGCACGAGCTTCATGATCAGATTGGCAATGGAGTCGATTTCTCCGACCCGGTTGTGCACAAAAAATACCTGGCCGCCCCGCCTCAATTCGTAGGCAATGGCGTCTCTAATTACCTCTTCTCTAAATGTCTGAACTTCAGTGGTAACAGGCTGTCGGTTTGGCGGCGGAGTGGCGATCACAGAAAGATCACGTGCCCCCATCAGCGAAAAGTGAAGGGTTCTTGGGATCGGTGTGGCTGTCAGAGTCAACACATCCACGTTGACTCGCAGGTTTTTGAGTTGGTCTTTGACTTTGACACCAAACTTCTGCTCTTCATCGATGATC
>DATIAI010000603.1:0-2178 GCA_035458065.1 Algoriphagus sp.
ATTTATCGGTGCAAAAGGCCATGGTGTTGTTAAAGGCACTTTCAACCCAAAAGATGGCAGAGGTTCAAGTATCTTAGAAGCCAGAATAGACTAAATAATTGTAATTTTGAAACAAAAAGAGCGGCCTTGGTTAAAGTGCCGCTCTTTTTGATTTATAGTGAAACCCCTCGCTTCCAAGGGATGAAGTCGTAGTTTTTGTTTTTTTCAGCTTTCGTGATTACTTCCCCGCTTGCCACTTGGATTACCAACTCCAGCAATTTATCACCACAAGATTCAAGAGTGTCTTCACCAGAAATTACGGTACCGGCATTGAAATCAATGATATCCGGCATCCTGTTGGTCATTTTGGTATTGGTTGACACTTTGATTACAGGACAGATTGGGTTGCCGGTGGGTGTTCCTAGTCCGGTTGTAAACAAAATCACATTTGCTCCGCTACCTGCCAATCCGGTGGTGCTTTCTACATCATTGCCGGGTGTGCATAGAAGATTCAGACCAGCATTTTTCAAATATTCGGTGTAATCCAGAATATCCGAAATCGGAGCTGTTCCTCCTTTTTTGGCTGCTCCACAAGACTTGATTGCATCTGTCAACAATCCGTCTTTGATATTTCCAGGGCTTGGATTCATGTCAAATCCGCTTCCAACCCGCTTAGCAGCATCATTGTAGGACTCCATCAGGTGGACAAATTTGTTAGCCAATTCTACAGTTTTGCAGCGGTTGATTAGGTTTTGCTCAGCTCCGCAAAGTTCGGGGAATTCAGATAGTATTGCCGATCCACCTAAGGCTACTATCAAATCTGAAACACGGCCCAAAGTTGGGTTGGCAGAAATACCCGAAAACCCGTCTGATCCTCCGCATTCCAATCCGATTACCAATTTGCTGAGAGGGAAAGGTTGGCGCTTGACTTTATTCGCTTCCACAAGCCCATCAAATGTCTCTTTGATGGCTTTTTGAATCAATTGTTCGGTTGTTCCTTCTTGTTGCTGATCGCAGATGACCACCGTTTTTGGCTGGCCTTTCTGGATCAGAGAAAGTTTTTCCATCAGGATGCTTGCCTGGGCATTTTGACATCCCAGACTAAGTACTGTCGCTCCAGCTACATTTGGATGATTGATGTAGCCGGCAAGAAGTGCGCATAAGGATTCGGAGTCTTGCCTCGTTCCGCCACATCCCATATCATGAGTGAGAAATCGGATTCCATCCAGATTTTCGAAAACCCGATCAGCGGTAGGAGAAATTTTTTCCGCAACCGTTTCCGTAATTTTCTTGCTCTGGACACCGGAAATCAAGTTTTTGATCTGGACTTCATAGGGGTTTGGAGTAGTGAATCCGAGTGCATTTTCGAAGGCTTCCCGAAGCAATTTGATGTTGGTATTTTCACAAAAAACCAGTGGAAGAACTAGCCAATAATTTGCGGTACCGACTTGATTATCAGCTCTCAAAAAGCCATTGAATGTCTTGTTTTTCCAGTTTGTAATATCAGGTGCAGACCAGCTGTAATTGCCAGGTTGGACATCATATTGTCTGGTTTTGTGGTGGATATTTTGAAGGGTGATCGCATGGCCGAGAGGGATGGCTTTAGTGGCGGCTCCGACGATTGTTCCATACATCAAGATATCCTCGCCGGGCTGAAAATCCCGTATTGCAAACTTGTGTTTAGCTGCTACAAATTCCTGAATTTCAAGCTCTATTCCGTTTAGAGCTACTTTTTGACCGGGTTCCAGATCCGTTAGCGCGACTCCCACATTGTCAGATGGGTCGAGAAGGAGGGAAGTATTGTTCATGATTTTTATTCCTTAACTTGGTCAAAACTAGAGAAAAATTCATTCTTCAATGAAGAAAATAATCACACTTGGTGAAGTCATGCTGAGACTTTCTCCCCCCGGAAACCAACGTTTTTTTCAAACCCATTCTTTCGATGTTGAATTTGGTGGGTCCGAAGCTAATGTCGGAGCGGCAATGGCATATTGGGGAATGCATGTGGCGCATTTGACGGCTTTTCCGGATAACGAAATAGGATGGGCCGCTTCAGGTCAGCTGCGCAAAAATGGAATCGACACTCAATTTGTAAAGCATTTGCCAGGTCGGATGGGAATCTATTTTCTGGAGCAAGGAGCTATGCAGCGCAGCTCTCAGGTAATCTATGACCGATTCGACTCCTCTTTTTCAACTTAT
>DATIAI010000604.1:0-2686 GCA_035458065.1 Algoriphagus sp.
TCAAAGCAGAACTTCCTGTTTGGGGAAAGGAGATCTTGGATACGGATAATCATATCTGGAAAGTGAATTTGTAGTCAACAGTCCACAGACCACAGTCGACAGTCGTCAGTGTACTGTTGACCGATAAAAACAAACCAAATGATCAACATCACCCATAAAAGCCCAACTCTTCGCAAAGCAATTGCCCAGGCAATTGTCAAAGTGAGTAGGCCGGAGACCATTCTTGCAGTTAAAAACCGAACTGTTCCCAAAGGCGATGTCCTGGAAATGGCAAAAACAGCAGGCCTTTTTGCAGCCAAACGAACGGCTGACATGATTCCGGATTGCCATCCGCTTCCCGTAGAATTTACCCAAGTCAGTTATGATGTGGGCGAAATGGATATTTTGATTCTGGTCGAAATCCACACCATTTACAAAACTGGAGTGGAGGTAGAAGCCATGCACGCAGCTTCGGTGGTGGCCCTTACCATGTATGATATGCTTAAGCCAATAGACAAAGGAATCAGCATTGAGCATATCAAATTGTTGGAGAAAAGGGGAGGAAAGTCAGATCAAAAGGCTGATTTCAGCCATTTGAAAGCAGCTGTTGTCGTCTGTTCAGATACCATTTCCCAGGGAAAAGGGGAGGATGCTTCCGGTAAAGCCATCATAAACAAACTGGAAGGTTTCGGTATTCAGGTTTTGGAATACATCGTCATTCCTGACGACAGCGACCAAATCCAAAACGCCGCTCATGATGCTCAGGCGCAAGGAATTGACATTTTGATTTACACAGGAGGAACCGGACTTTCACCTAGAGATATAACCCCAGAGTCCTTGGAGCCAATTCTTACCAGAAGAATTCCCGGGATCGAGGAAGCAATCCGCAGTTACGGACAGCAGCGGGTCGCCACAGCCATGCTGTCCAGGTCCATCGCTGGTACGATGGGCAAAATGTTGGTTTTGGCTTTGCCCGGTTCAACTGCCGGGGCAAGTGAATCCATGGATGCGGTATTCCCGGCAATTTTGCACTCGTTTAAGGTGTTGTCTGGGGAGAGGCATTGAGGGAAAGTAATAATAATTAGTTTGTTGTAATTGTAAGAGGCTAGAATGTCGCAACCAATATTTTACTTTAATAAACTAAATATATGGGATAAGATTACAATTACATTGTATATCTTTTTGACAATTGGGCTTGGTTATTACTTTGTTTATAACTCAAATTACGAAGCTAAACGAGATATTATTTCTATATATGCTTTTGGGACGCAGATTTTCTTTTATTTCTTCAACTATAAATCTCTACGTAATCTAAATGTCTATTTCTTCTGGATTACAGTTGGACTCTTGCATTTGTTCCTTTATTATCAACTAAGGGAAATTCCAATGCTACAAAACATGAGAGGGCATTCTGCAACAGGACTAAGAAATACAATTATACTCTTGTTTCTATTCCAGATTTTGCGATTTATAAGTGCAAAGACTCAGGGGCAAGAATTAGTTTGTCCTTCTAGAGGTTCTAGAACAGATTTGTTTGACGAAAGAAGAGTTACGTTTATCGATTTTGGTTTGTTTGTTATATATTTTTTAGCAACAGTAGTATTACTAGTTATTGACTAACACTCAATAAGCCTATCATGGCTTGGGCTATGTATCAGAATTGCTAACCTAAAAACCTGAAGCAAAGAAGATATTGTGCTGATTCTTCAAAAGCAGCACAATTTATTCGTCTAAGCCAAAGCAGGCTTCAGTTGTTCGATTTCGGCCTTTAGCTCCTCGAGTTGATTTTTCATTTTTTCAATGATTTCCTCCGAATCCATTTGAATTGAATTGACCAAATCCTGATAATATGCCAATCCGAGATTCAGGTTCTTTTTGAATTTCTCCAAATACGCTTCCTGCTTGGAAGAAGCTTCGGGGATTAGCTTCTGAAACTCTTTTTTCAGGTAATCGACATAGAGTTGGGCTTCTTTCACAAACACATGAGGGCGATCCGAATCCAGTTTCAGCGTGATTTTGCCATAGATATGATCTACCATTTCCTTCAGACTGAAGACTCCTTTGAAATAGGCCAAGTTAGGACCGGGACAAATGGTTACCGCATTGAGATTTCGTCTTGGCGATTCTCCATTTGCAAGGATTGCGGGAGCACTCAATCCTTCACAAAGACAGTCTTTTTCGAGGATTTCGGTCATTTCTTTCTGACTTACTTTTCCTTCATTGAACAGTTTGGACTTCAGATTTTGATACTGTCTTGAAGCTGTGCAAATCGGTTTTTCGGTGAATTCTGTACTGAAAGTCAAAAACTTCTTGTAGCAAGGACTTCCCGGCCGTCCTTTTTCGATTCGTTCCAAGCGCTGTTTTTCTCCACTGCTGGTCCTCAGGTTGTTGAAGGGGACTCCAAGCGGTGAAGCATGGCTTAAGAAAAAGTCGGATTTTTTGGCTTCGATAATCCGTTGGATGGTGGCTTCATCCACAGAGGTAGCTTCGGGAACCAGCAAAAAAGGACTTCCCCAACCCGTGCCGTCCAACTGATAGTAATTTCTCAGGAAACTGTCCTCTCCCGATGTTCCTATTCCACCTTGGTAAGTGATTTTGATGGATTCATTTTCTGGTAAAAATGAAAGCCCTTTTTCAGCTAACGCCTGATTGCAGGACAATCTGATGGTTTCGATCAATTCTTTTCTATTGATTTTGAAATCCTCCA
>DATIAI010000605.1:0-4159 GCA_035458065.1 Algoriphagus sp.
TTTCTGCTTGAATACCTGATATTTCTGGGTGTAGGTCGAGTCAGTAACACTTGGAGATCGAAGAACAACTGTTTGATCGATGTTAACCCCCAAATCTTGATTTTTCATGAAGCTCAATTGGTGATAGACTGTAAATGTCCCAACCATCAGCGTGATAGAAGCGATGAACTGGGTGATGACCATGCCCTTTCTCAACCATACTCCAGAGTCTGAATTTTTGAATTTCCCTTTCAAAACCTCTACAGGTCGGAAGGAGGATAGAACAAATGCTGGATACAATCCCGACATTAATGCTCCGACAAGAATCAAAGCAAACAAAATCATCCAAAATGTGGGTTGCAGGAAAAGCTGATAACCAAGTTCTCTGCCCGTCAGTCCACTAAACCAAGGTGTCAGCAAAATTGCCAAACCTGCAGCGAGAAATACAGCAACGAAATTCAAAAACAGGGATTCAGTCAAGAACTGCTGGATAAGTTGGGTTCGGTATCCTCCCATTACCTTGCGAACGCCCACTTCCCGGGCCCGCTCAATGGATTTAGCGGTCGAAAGGTTGATGTAATTGATCCAGGCGATGAGCATTATCAGGAGAGCCACGACGGACAAAAAATTAACGGACTGCCGGTTTCCGTTTTGTTTGAATTCCATGATGTAATCCGAATCCAAATGAATGTCCGCAACTGGCTGGAGATGAAATTCAACTCCAGCGTTAAATTTCTTTAATTCCTCACCATGCTGCTTTTGGACGAAATCCGGAAGTTTGGCTTCAAATGAATCGGGATTGGTATTTTCATCCAAAAGGATATAAGTCAGAAAGCCATCCCAATTCCAAGTTAAAAATGGATCATTGGACAGTTTCTCCAAGGTGATAAAAGAGCCCAAAACATCAATTTTCATGTGGGTATTTACCGGGAGGTCTTCAAAAACACCCGAAATTTCAAACTCCAAGTTTCCGTTTGCCTTCAATGTTTTGCCTATCGGATCCTCATTCCCAAAATACTTTTTGGCCATGGATTCTGAAACAACCATCTTATAAGGTTCCTTTAAAACCAGAGAATCAATCCCTTCGATAAGTTTTATGGAAAAAATGCGGAAGAAATCTTCTGAGGCGAAATACAGGTTTTCCTCTTTAAAAAAAGTATCGCCTGTCGAAAGCGTAGCTCCTCTGTTGGTCAGTCTGGTGTAGGCTTTTACCTCTGGAAAATTTGCCTTTAAGTCAGGTCCGATACCGGCAGCACCGGCAGCCCATTGAGTTGATAGCTCCCCCTTGTCATAGCGGTCTTGCTGTATTCTAAAAATCCTGTCTTTTTTATCCAGAAAGTTATCATAGCTCAATTCATGCAATACAAACTGGGTAATCAGGATGCAGGCCAGCATTCCGATCGCAAGCCCTGCAATATTGATAAAAGTAAAAACCTTGTTTTTGGAAACGTGTCTCCAGAGAGAGGTAAGATAGTTTTGAAACATAGTGGCTTTTTTTAGGACCAAGAACTTCCAGTCAGGAGGTTTTTCCTCCCATATCCATACCGAAAAGAAAATATAGCGCTCGATGCCTGAGAATGCCCTTTTGGAGATCCATTCAAAATAATATCGGACAGGTTTGTCCGAGAGCGGGCAAAAACCCTAGAGATTGTTCAATAGTAAACTAGATAAATAGAAAATAATCCAATGATTAACCCGTAAATTTTGACAAAGCCCCTACCTGACCCTTATCAATTAATTATAAAACCAAGAATTGACATAGCCCTCTGATTCAATTACCTTTTTTCAATTTTATTTCGGCTATCATCTTCTCGGCATTGGTGTTTTTGGGATCAAGACTGAGAGATTTTTGATAATTCTCCAGAGCAAGATCCAATTCTCCCAATTTCATGCATGCTTCTGCATAGCTGTCATAAACATTGGAACTGTTAGGGTATAGCATCATATTGACTTTGAAAATGTCCTGTGCCCATTTCAGTTTGTCGAGGTTTAGGAATTGATATCCTATGTTATTCAGATTGTTTTCCGAAACTGTCTGATCACTTGGATTTTGCTTTTTCAAAGCCTGATATTCTTCCAAGGCGCTGTCGAATTGTCCCGAAGTCAAGGTTTCAATCGGGATAGTTTCTTCCACATTCATTTTCACCAAAGTCGCAATGACAGCTTCATCTCCCGGATCCAACAGCACCATTTCCATCTTATCAGATTCGGGATTTACTCTGAATTTGATCAACTGATTGTTTTCCCTTCTAACATAGACGCTGTCTGCAATCCGAATCAGTTCAGATGGATTTTCTCCCAAGCTTTTTCCAAAAAGCAGACTGTCTTTTTCAAAGATTTCTATCAGTCTGTTTCCATCTATACGATAGCGACCAGTAATCTGTCCCACAAAATTATTATCAAGTGGCATTCTCTGGTAAGTGGGAAGGTAATCATCCCATTGATAGGTTAACGCCACAGACCGGATCAATTCTGAGATGAATTCCGGATGATTGGAATTGGTCAAGACCACTACCCCGTATCCCTTGTCTTTGTGAGCAATCAGTTCGCTGGAGAAACCTTCATCCCAACCTCCGTGACCAAAGTAGATTTCATCCTTCATTTTGGTGAGAAAAAAACCCAGCCCGGTAAAATCCTCCACGAATGGAGTAAGCATTTGGGTGGTCATGTCTTTGGAAAGAACCAACTCCGGTTCACCTTGCAAAGTCTGTTGGATGTTGACTGCAAATTTGGCGAGGTCTTCGGCATTGGTCCAAAGTCCGGCTGCGGCCATTTCCGGATAGGTATGTCTTTTGCCTTTTGTCATAGAGCCGTCTGGCAAGTAGCCGGTGGCAGCCATTTTCAATTGCTCGCTTTGGAGAGGTTGGTCATAGGTGCTGTTGTTCATTCCCAAAGGTTGTAGCACGAGTTCCTCCATTAGTTCGGGAAATGGTTTCCCAGCGACATCCATCATCATTTGCTGCATGATGGTATATCCACCACCGGAATACCGAAAACTCTCTTCAGGTTTTTTATTGACAAAAATTGCTCCCGAATTGGCTGGCGGCGCTCCATTCAAAACCTCCACCAAAGTAGGAACTGGAAGGTCAGGGCTGTAACCCAAAAAGCCATGGACGGTTACCCCGCCGGAATGGTTGAGAAGGTTTTTGAGGGTTACCTTTTTCTCTTTAGTAAATTCACTGTCGGGCAATTTCCAGGTTTTCAAATAGGCATTGATATCTTCTTCCAAGCCTAGTTTGCCTTGCTCCACCATTTTCAAAGCGCCATAGGCTGCAACGGGTTTACTGATCGAACCAGCCTGAAAAAGTGTTTCTTTGGTTACGGGAGACTTACTCTCCTTATCCATTACCCCGTAGGTTTTGGTCCATTCGATTTTGCCATCATAAATCACAGCTATACTCACTCCAGGGACACCATAATGTGCCATCCTTTCATCAATTGTCCAGGTAGAATCTCCCTCAAAGTAGACAGGTTTTGAAAGGTTGGATTCAACCATTTTGATTTTTTCTTCGATGGAATCCTGTGGTGGAGTTTTCGAACAGGAAAGGATAAATACCAAGGCAATTAGAACCAAAAGACTGTTTTTCATAAGACAATGATTAGATGATTCTGAAGAATTAAAAATACTTGGGGAATTTTTGCAACGGTTAAAATCGGAAAGGTTCAAAGCATTGGTCAAACCGGGGAAATCGCTTTTACATTTTCCATAATAATGATGTCACCCCTTTTGGGGTTATCCTACATAATTAACTCGTTTAAAACTATAATCCTGTTATCCCCACCAAGGAGGGCAGGCAATCCGGGATTTATAAGCCAGTATGGCTGGAATAAATATAGAATAGATTGGTTACTGATTTATTTGAACCCCGCAAGGGGTGATATAATTCTTAAAAGCGATTTCCCTGATTACTCAAACAGGAATTTTGATTTGATTCAGGATTCACTTTTATCAAAGCCTGATCGAAATTTATATCAAATTACTTACCACACGGAATACTCAATTGGACTCAACTCACAATAGGTAAAATATACAATAAATCATTCCCAAATTAAATGCAGAATGGCAGATGATCGCCCCTAATATTGAGTCCGATTGTCTTTTGAAAGCCAGAAAAAGCAGACTCACCAAAAACATTGAGATTACCCAAATCAGGGTAGGAAGCGTATAAAAATCCCATTT
>DATIAI010000606.1:0-3261 GCA_035458065.1 Algoriphagus sp.
CGCATGCACATTGATTTGACGTTGTGCGTTGATTGACTGACCCACGACATAGATTTCCGCCAACGTTGATTTTCCCGGAGAATCAGGCATTGAAACTTCCACCTTTTGTTTGGTGTGGATTCTTGATGCGTCCTTCTCAAAAAGAATCAACTCGATGTGCAAATGCTCTTTATTCAGCAATGAAACTGCCTTACCGGAAGCCGGTAGAAATTGTCCGGGTACCACATGTACAGACTCCACAAAACCATTGGTCGGAGAGATCACCGGAACTTTCGACTTGATGGTCTCCGGCGTCAGCTGGTCGGTATTGATATGGATCAGACTGAGCTGCTTTTTCAAACTTCCGATTTTTGCCAAAGCTCCCTGATAATCGGCTTCAGCCTTAAGAAAGTTTTTCTGGGCGGAAATCTGCTCACCATACAGCGTCTTTTGCCGCTCAAATTCCGCTTTGAGATATGCCAATTGGCTGTTGGTTTCCAGATAATCCTGCTGCAGGCGGATAAAATCAGGGTTTTCCAAATAGAAAAGTGTCTCTCCTTTTCGGACAGCCTGCCCCTCCAAAAGTTTTAGCCCGCTCACATATCCCCCAAAATAGGCGGAGATTTCCTGCATGCCTTCCACCGGCACCTGCACGGTACCCTGTACATTGATCTCGCTCGAAAAGTCACCTTGAGTCGGATTTCCCCACTTCATCTCCATGGTGTTGAATTGGGTTTGGGTCAGAAATATTTCCGATGAGCCATCCGGGGCTTCTGTTACTTCTATACCCTCTGCATCGGCATTTTGATTTTTCCCGCATCCGGAAAATGAACCTAGAATCAGGACAAAGACGCCAAAAACGAATAGGTTGGACTGAAATGTGTTCATCAGTTATTCAGATAAATAAGTTCTAATTGGTTGAGTTGATAATCCAGCTTGGCTTGCAAGTATTGCAAGGTGATGTTTCGAGAATTTTCGATCAGCTGGACATATTGGAGAAAATCAATTTCGCCCTCCTTGAATGAGCGGATGGCTTGATCACGAAGCTGAACCGATAGGGTATTTCCATCCGATTCATAGTATTCAATCACTTGCCTGTTTTGGGCAAGGGAAGTCTGGATTTTGGAATAATTGGTTTGCAGCTTTTGCTTAAATGCCTCCGATTCGAGCATGATTTGCTCCTGCTGGAATCTCCCGGCTTTGATTTTTGCACTTTGCGAACCAAAAAACAGAGGAATTCCGATTCCCGCCTGGAATCCCGGGTAGATCCTGGCATCCTCTCCCGGATTGGTACCTCTGAAAAGATCCACATTCACATCCGGCAACAAAGTCCTTCGATCCACTTTCGTCTGGCTTTCTGCCTGAAGATATGCCGACTGATAAAGCATCATGGCCGGGTGATTTTCAAGATCTACCTGCTCATCGAAGGAAAAATCCTCCTCCACCAGCTCGATTTCTTCCTCTATATTTAGGAGTTGGCGAAGCTGGTTTGTTGAAATTTCCACTCCTCTTCCAGCTTCAGCTTTTTTCAGATCGATCTCCCTGAGTTTGCTTTCAGCGGTAAGTTTTTCCAAAAGATTGGACTCTCCGGTCTCCAGTCTTCGAGTCGCAGCTCTGGCAAACTCCCCATACAAACTGTCCAAGAAACTGTAATTCCGCTCCAATTCCTTCCAATAAAGTGCCGTAACAAATGCCTGACTTACCTCCTTGCTAAGGGCTCTGGATGAAAGTTGAAGCTGAGCGTTCTGCTGCATCTCAACTGCCTGAAGGACGTTTTTCTGAGCCGAGTAAACAGATGGAAAAGCAATACTCTGACGGACTCCCCAAACGCGGTTGTACACCCCGTTTTCGGCAATGTCGTTTTTGTCAAAGCCATAATACACTTGCGTTTTGTCTATTGTCCAGCCGGCATGACTTCGGGCACTAGCGGATTCCACTCCTTTTTGCGCAGCAAGCAAACTCAAGTTTTGCTCTTGGGCGATTTCAAGAGCCTGGCTTAGACTGAGCTTTTGAACCTCAGTTTGTGAAAAAGCAGGAAATGACATTCCTGTCAGCAGAACCAAAAGCATGAGCGCATTTTTTGAAAACTTTGTCCCTTCTTCCTTTCGCGAATTGAAAAGCACATACAAAACAGGCAAAACCACCAAAGTAAGCAGCGTCGCTGAGATCAAGCCACCAACAACCACAGTCGCCAAAGGCCGCTGAACTTCTGCTCCGGCCGAACCCGAAACCGCCATCGGCAAAAAGCCAAGCGCAGCAGCGGAAGCTGTCAACAAAACGGGCCTTAGACGTTCCTTTGCACCCACGACGACCAGTTGCCGGATTGAGGTAAATTTATCTTTCATGGATTTAAAGTGTTCGATCATCACGATTCCATTGAGTACGGCGATCCCGAAAAGGGCAATGAATCCCACTCCGGCCGAAATGCTGAATGGCATATCTCTCATCCACAATAGCAGCACCCCGCCGATCGCGGAAAATGGAATCGCGGTGTAGATCATAAATGCATCCCTTGCAGAGGAAAAGGCGAAATACAGCAAAATGAAAATCAGAATCAGAGCCACCGGCACTGCAATCATCAATCGGGTCCGGGCCTGTTGGAGGTTTTCAAACTGTCCTCCATAATCCACTCGGTAGCCTTCAGGAATATTGATTTTATTGACAATTCCCTGGATATCATCCACCACGGATTGCAGGTCACGGTTTCGCACATTCACTCCGATTACCACCCTGCGTTGGGTATTGTCACGGGAGATTTTTGCAGGGCCTTCGGTATAGGAAATTTTTGCCAGTTCATGGAGCGGGACCGCACCTCCGGTTGGAAGCTGTATTGCGGCATTTTCGAGATGGGAAATATCCTTGCGGTAAGTCTCCGCAAATCGGACAACGAGCTCAAATTGCTTTTCTCCCTCGAAAACAGTACCAGTGCTCAAACCCGCAAAACCCATGGTCACGACCTGATTTAGGTCCTCGACATTCAATCCGTATTTGGCAATTTTTGCCCGGTCGTATTCGATCTTCATCTGTGGAAGCCCATCGACTTTTTCCAGGATGATATCAGCGGCACCTTCCACTCCCTGAATTGCAGCTTCAATTTCTTGGGCGGTTTTTAACAGCACATCCAAATCCTCCCCAAAAACCTTGATCGCCAAATCCGCCCTCACTCCTGTAATCAGCTCGTTGAATCGCATTTCGATGGGCTGTGTAAACTCATAATCCAAACCCGGAATCGCCTCCAAGGCTTTTTTGAATTCTTCGGCAAGTTCGTCTTTGGTCTCCACG
>DATIAI010000607.1:0-4767 GCA_035458065.1 Algoriphagus sp.
CTTTTGAGTCGACAGCTTTCGTAAAAACGGGTGAAAGCGATTATAAAATGACGGGAAAGCTGACGATGAAGGGTGTAACCAAACCAGTAGAATTACAGGTAGAGTATGGTGGTTCAGAAGACAACGGGCATGGAATTTTAAAACACGGTTTTGAAGTAACAGGGACGGTAAATCGAATGGAATTTGGCATGACTTGGAATAAATTAACCGATACAGGTGGACTTGGATTGGGTGAAAACATCAAACTTATTGCCAATATTCAGGTTGCTGAACTAGTGGAAGAAAGTGTTTAACCAAGAGGTTATTTTATCTATTAATTAAAATTTGCTCCTAGAAAATTAAGCTCTTGTTGTATTTGAATGAAAACTTGTTTAATACTATCAAAATGCAAATTCACAGAATAAAAACAATAAGTGATTATCATAGACTTAGGGGATTACCCAAACCTCAACATCCTTTGATTAGTTTGATAGATTTCGAGTCAATCCAGTATTGTGAAGAAAACAATCGGATAAATTGGGTACTGGATTTCTATTCTATTGCACTTAAAAAAAACTTTGATGCAAAAGTAAAATACGGACAGCAGGAATATGATTTTGATGATGGTGTACTGTTTTTTATTTCACCGAATCAAGTTTATAGTATTGAAGTGGATGAAAATCAACTCTCAAATCTTTCAGGATGGATGTTACTCATTCATCCTGATTTTTTTTGGAAAACAACATTGGCCCAGAATATCAGGAAATATAATTTTTTCGATTATTCTGTAAATGAAGCCCTATTTCTGTCAGAAAAAGAGGAAGCCACGCTTGAAGTTATCATACAAAATATCCAAAATGAGTATCATTCAACCATAGACCAATTCAGCCAAAGCATCATCATTTCACAAATTGAGACCTTACTCAATTACGCAGATAGGTTTTACCAACGGCAGTTCATTACACGCAGAATAATTAATCATCAAATTCTTGACAAATTGGAAAAATTACTCGCAGACTATTTCAGTAGTGATGAAATAGTTTTAAAAGGTTTGCCTACAGTTCAATACCTTGCCGAGAGTTTACATGTATCGCAAAGTTATTTAAGCGGTTTGCTCAAAGTCCTGACAGGCCAAAGCACACAACAGCATATCCATAACAAGCTGATTGAAAAAGCGAAAGAAAAATTATCCACAACAGAATTGTCGGTGAGTGAAATCGCTTACGAATTGGGCTTTGAACACTCCCAATCATTTAGCAAATTATTCAAAACAAAGACCAACCTTTCACCAAGTGAATTCAGACAGTCGTTCAATTAAACTTTTCCATTTGTAAAAAAATAGGCTTATGAACATGAATTTTGAAAGTATCGAATATTTACAAAACGGCAACGAAAAACAACAGAAAGCATATTCTAGCTTGGCCAATAATCAGGTTCTATCAAAGCTCAAACAGTTTGGTCCTATCCTTGTAGGGACGATACCCATTAACATTGACATTGAAAATAGCGACCTTGATATTATTTGCTCCTTTTCAGACAAACAGGAGTTTAAAAAATCAATCACAGAAATTTTTTGTAACGAAAAAAAATTTTCAATCAGGGAAAATCCCAATTTAGAAACACTTGCTATTGTTGCTAACTTCTTTTTAGACGGGTTTGAAATCGAAATTTTTGGTCAAACCATTCCGACAAGACATCAATTTGCATACAGGCACTTGATAGTTGAACACAAATTACTGAGTAAGTATGGTGAAGCATTCAGACAGCAAATTATTGAACTTAAGCGAGAAGGGTACAAAACAGAACCGGCATTTGCAAAAGCACTTGACTTAACGGGCGATCCTTATGTGGAACTACTAAAATTAGAGGCTTAAGGAAAAAGCCCGAACCGCTAAATGCCGATTTGCAATAGCAAATGTATTGTGCTTCAATGAAAGTTGGGCTCTAAAGGCTTGCTTTGAGATTAAGGAGTATTTTGTTTTTTTCCAATCCACTTATTTCTTACAACTCGGAGCCGAATGATCCGGAACAGAAATGGTTCATTTGTTTTTTCTGATAGGGTTTTAAGCCCTCTGATTTTTAGACAGGCAAGGATGTTCAGGAAACTGCTGTAGTATGATTGATTTTGAGAGGTTTTTGATTGAATTACAATAACTCGGCCCTGGTTCGGCACTCTACCTTTGCAACATCTAACATCGCCACTTATTAGTGGATGTGGCACAAATAAACTATTAAAAACCTAAAAAGAAACACAATGAACACATTCGAAAAAGTCCAGGCATTAGGGCAACAGGCGTTCAAAAACCACCTCAAATTCCTCTCCTCAGGACGTATTGAGGAATGGGTAGACCTTTTCACAGAAGATGGGATTCTGGAGTTCCCGTATGCTCCAGAAGGAACAGACTTCCCTTCGAGCGTCAGCGGCAAAAAGGCCCTTTTCGATTACATGAAAAACTTCCCTGAACACTTCAAGGTCGAGTTTGAAAACCTTCATTTTCATGCAACCCAAGAGCCGACACTTGTAATCGCGGAGTTTAAAAGCAATGGGTATGCAATCTCTACGGGCAAGCCCTATCTGCAGAAATACATTTCTGTGGTGACTACCACTCCTGAAGGGAAAATTGCCAAGTATGTGGATTTTTGGAACCCTCTCGCGGCCTTCGAAGCCCTCAATGCACCGCTTGACAAGTTTCTGGCGAAGACAGCTGAGTAATCCAGAAGAAAAAAAGCCAGCATTTACAAATATTGCTGGCTTTTACAATTCCCTTTCCTTTAGGAAACGTTGCCCCCCTTCATTAACTTTATGAGTTCTATTTTTAACCATCTGAGGCATCGTTTTGATTTTATGATGAAGAAGATTCAAACCTTAGAAGAGTTTTACACAGAGAGATCTTTACCAAATCCGAATGGTCTGAAAAGAGGAATGGACCATTTGAATGTTTTTAGGATTGAGGAAAAAAATGCAGACCAGTCACTGCCTGTCGCGTTTAATCGAAAAGACTACTTTAAGATTTGTCTGACTAAAGGGAAAAGTCGAATCCATTACGCTGAAAGAAGCTTTGACATAAAGGAGTACGCTTTGCTTTTTGCCAATCCACTTATTCCTTACAACTGGGAGCCCCTTGAACCGGAACAGAAAGGGTTCAGTTGTATTTTCTCTGAGGGTTTTTTCGCTAATTATGGCCACCTGAAAGAATACCCGGTTTTCAAGCCAGGGGGATTCCCAGTTTATGAACTGACCTCAACAGAAGTCAGTACCATTTCTTCCATTTTTAGGCAAATGATGGAGGAACTAGACTCGGATTTTGAGTTCAAAGGCGAAGTGCTCAAGAACCTTGTGTTCCAGCTTATCCATATCACCCTCAAAATGCGACCAAGCGAGCCTATTACCCAAGAAAAGCAAAACGCCTCATCCAGGATTGCAGCCCTTTTCATTGAGCTATTAGAAAAACAGTTTCCCATTGATGAGATCGATAACCGGGTTCAGCTTCGGTCTCCTTCCGACTTTGCAAATCAGTTGGCCGTACATGTTAATCACCTAAACAAATCAGTTAAGGATGCAACACAAAAAACTACCTCTGAACTGATCATGCAACGACTTCTCAAAGAGGCTAAGATCCTGCTAAAACACAGTACCTGGAATATTTCCGAAATAGCTTATACACTTGGCTTTGAAAGCCCCACGCACTTCAATACTTTTTTCAAGAGACATGCAAATCTTACCCCCTCGCAGTTTAGGAGTACTTGATGAATAAACAATTTTGTGATTTCGTTTGTGGGTTATTTTCAACCTGTATTTGGTTAAGTCAAGCTAAGGTGTCATCAAAGTAAGTTTCCCCAAACTTTTCGATTATGAATGAATTTATAGAATACATACTCCAATTTGGAAGTTTAAACAAACAGCAGATAGAACTTATTTCAAGCAAAGGAAAAGAAGTTCACTTTGAAAAAGAAGAATACTTTGCAGAGGCTGGAAAAGTTTTGAAGCAAGTTGGATTTATTATTGATGGCATTCTCCGTATCAGTTATTATAACAATAAAGGCGATGAAATCACTAAAATTTTCCTAGAGGAAAGGCATTTGTTATATAATTTAAAAAATGTGCCCTCTACCGAATATATTCAGGCCATTACACCTTGTAAACTGCTTGTTTTCTCTAATACTGATTGGAAAGAATTATCGGACACCATTTTAAATTGGGATAATATAATTTTAAAAATCACCAGTAAATCGCTTGCACAAAAATTGGAAAAAGTGAGTCCACTCATCTCACAAGACGCGACAACAAGATATCTGGAATTTTTGCAAAAATATCCCAACCTCGTAAACCGTATACCTTTGTCCTACATCGCTTCATATTTGGGCATTACACAGCAATCGTTAAGTAGGATAAGAAAAAATTCCCGTTGAAATGCTTTTTAGCATTTGGTATCCCTATTTTTTAGCAGTTCATTTTCCGCTCACCAACATTGACATATAAAATGAACAAAACAATTTTTCATCTACCCGTTCCAATGGATCAAAGGGATGGAAGAAAGAAAGCACAGCTACCAAATCTTCACCGATCGATGTATATGAGCGGTTTACCAATCTGATTATCGGGAAGCTGGAACAGGGAATTTTCCCTTTGCATCAACCTTGCTTCCCGGACTATCATGCTTAGATTGAACAGGGAATGGATCAAAAACCAAGGGGACTTTTTTGTGGAATCCCCGATCAATTTTGTCACGGCCGTGATCTGGTTTTTGAAGAAATACAGGAATGGAAAGTTCTGTACCCTGCCGCATG
>DATIAI010000608.1:0-6715 GCA_035458065.1 Algoriphagus sp.
AGAAAATGAAAGTGATCGGTGTGGTGAAAGACTACCATTTTGCTTCCCTGAAAGAGGAAATTTCCCCCTTGGTCTTGACCCAGGATCCCAAGTACAGACTTCAGTCACTAATCGTTAAACTGAATGAAGGGAATACGGCAGAAACTGTCAAGAAAATTGAAAGTGTATTTCGCAAACATGTGCCCTTCATGCCTTTTGATTACAGTTTTGAGGAGGAAAATAACTTGAAACGCTACGAAAGAGAAGCCCGCTGGAAGCAAATGATCACCGTTGGGGCTGTGCTTTCCATCTTCGTTTCCTGTATCGGTTTGTTTGGTTTAGCTGCTTTCAATGCCGAATCCCGAACAAAAGAAGTTGGAGTTAGGAAAGTAATGGGTGCTTCTGTGGGTAGCATAGTGACTTTGCTTTCGACTGATTTTGTCAAATTGATCGTTCTTGCCGTAATAATTGCATTTCCGATTTCCTATTATGGTGGATCGGTTTGGCTGAAGGAGTTTGCCTATCAAATCACGATCGAATGGTGGTTTTTTGCGATAGCCGGGATTCTTGGAATCGGGGTCGCGATGTTCACCGTCGGCATTGAAGCTTTCAAAGCTGCTATTCGAAATCCGGTGGAAACGCTGAAGAACGAGTGATGTTTTAAGAACCATGTACCAAGTAGATACAATCAAGAGACAAATGGCAGGAATTAAGGAAATGAGTTCGGGCGAATTGTTGAGATTGGCCCCTTGAAGCCTGGTAACTTTACAGCCTCTCAACGTTTCCACCTATAATCTACAGCCACTCTTCGTTTCCCTGCAAACCGAGGCTGAATGTTTAAGCTTGGACTTGTAACCTTTTGCAGCTGACCTTAATCTAAGGGGTATGCTCAAGAACTACATCATCATCGCCTGGAGGAACCTCATCCGCAACAAATCTTTTAGCCTGATCAATATTCTCGGATTGGCGGTCAGCATGTCTGTCTGCCTTCTCATCATCATGATAGGGATTGATCAATACAGTTACGATACGTACCATTCCAAAAAGGATAGGGTTTATCGGGTTCACACGACACGCTATCAGGAAAATAACGGGGAGTCTGCAAGTTCTGCTTTGCCCTTGGCAGAAAAGCTGAAAAGTGATTATCCCAGTATCGAAGCCGCTGCGGCAATCAACAAGGAAATCGGCGGGGATGTGATCTATGAAGATAAGTTTGCCACAGGCGGTGGATATTTTGCGGATGGAAATCTGTTTAAAATCCTCGACTTCAGTTTCAAAGAAGGTGATCCAAACACTGCGCTGAACGAGCCTTACTCTCTGGTGATTACTTCGGAAATGGCTGAAATCCTTTTTGGCGAAGAATCTGCATTGGGCAAGATTGTGGCTTTTCATGACAAGGATATCAAAGCCATGGACATTGAGGAAGGGAATATCGAGACGGATTTCGGTTATTTCACGATTACGGGCGTGCTAAATCCTAACCCTGGAAAGACCCATTTGCCGTTCAAGCTTTTGGCATCTTTAAGCACCATGAAGACCTTGCCTGAAGGAGCTGTCCTTTCTGCTGAGGACAATTGGGATAATGTCTGGACCAATTACACCTACGTCCTTTTGAAAGAGGGGCAAAGCAAAACTGATTTGCAAGCCAATCTGGATAAGATCTCGGAAGAGATCTATGGTCAGAAATATGACAACAAGCGCTCCTTCAAAGCCATGGCTCTCAGGGATCTCTCACCTGTGGATTTCATCAGCAATACGACGCATGTTTCAGTTCCGGAAGTGGTGTTGTGGATTTTGGGTGTGCTATGTCTGATCGTTATGTTTTCTGCTTGCCTTAACTATACCAATATGTCTGTTGCGCGGGCATTGACAAGGGTGAAAGAAGTGGGAGTCAGAAAAGTGTCGGGGGCGAGTAGAACACAGATTTTTGCACAGTTCGTCACCGAGGCAGTGGTGATTTCTCTTTGCTCCCTGTTCTTTGCTTTTCTGATGCTTCAGATTTTGGAGCAGGGTGTAGACGGTTTGACTTTCAACCAATACCTGAAGATTTCCTTCAGCCAGAGCCTTCCCGGGATTTTGATTTTTATCGGCTTTAGCATCTTGGTTGGAGTTGTGGCGGGGTTACTCCCTGCGACCTATGTTGCCAAGCTGAATCCCATTAATCTCTTCAATAAGCTGAGTGGGGTGAGACTTTTCAAAAGCATGGGAATCCGTAACATTCTTTTGGTGGTTCAGTTTTCCATCTCTTTGATCTTTATTATTTCGGTCGTATTGATCCAGTCTCAGGCAAGGCATATCCTGAATTTTGACTATGGCTTTGACAAGGAAAATATTGTGACCGTCAAGCTGTTCAATCCGGACAATTACGAACGCTTTGCCCAGGCGGTGGCATCCAATCCGGCAGTTTCAGAAATAGGGGCGACCTCCTTGATTCCCGGTGCAGGCTGGAATTTTGGCACTGAGGTGATCAATCCTGACTTTCCCACAGACAGTGTGTCGACCAATTTCTTTGACATCAACAGCAGCACAGTGGATGTGCTGGATTTGAATATCATCGCGGGAAAAAATCTTCCGGAGGAAGGAAGCGAAAACCTGATTCTGATCAATGAGCTCGCTGTCAAGAACTTCAATCTGGGCAGTAATGAGCAGGCTATCGGTAAGCAACTGACTTTGAGTGAGGATGGAGAATTTAAGAACTTGCAGATCGCGGGAGTGCTGAGGGATTTCCAGTTTCTCTCCCCAGACCGGGAAATGGAAAGTCTCGTATTACGAAACCGAAATGAGGCGATGGGTTTTGCCCTGGTGAAAGTTTCCGGTCAAAACCAAGCCCAGACCTTGGCCTCCCTGGAAGCCGCATGGAAGGAGGTGAATCCCGACTCGAAATTTTCCTACAAATACCTGGATCAGGAACTGCTGTTTATCCATCAGGTTTTGGGTGATGTGATAGCCGTCATCGGACTGATTTCGTTTTTGGCAATCTTTGTTTCCTGTCTTGGTTTACTCGGAATGGCGATGTACACTGCCCAAACCCGGGTAAAGGAGATCGGAATCCGGAAAACGCTGGGCTCCAGCATTCCACAGATTATCTTCCTACTCTCCAGGGGCTTTCTTAAACTACTGGGTATTGCTATCCTGTTGGCAGTTCCGGCGGCTTATTTTATCAATGATTTATGGCTTAAATTCTTTGCCTCCAGAGTAAGTATAGGGGTGATCCCGATTGGAATAGGTGTTGGGGCAATCTTGGTGATCAGCCTTGGGATTATCCTGTCCCAGTCCTACCGGGCTGCCTTGGTCAATCCGATTGACAGTCTGAAGAATGAATAGGTATCAAGAATCAAGAATCAAGACACAAGACACAAGAAGGATTTAAAATTTACCCTATACGCCCCGAAAGCTTTAGGGATAGGAGATCTTGTAAAGTGTTAAAATCCTGATTTTAGGAAACTTTATAACCTTTCAACTTTCCGAAACCTAAGTTTCCAACATTGTGACTTTTTCACCTTCCACATTTTTCTGTTTGCCCAATAACGAACAAAATTGTCCGATGGGAATTTCCTGTTGTTGGCCATTTGCTGCCGTATGGACCGCCTTGGCCTTTTTGTGCTGGCATGGAAGTAGATTATGGGAAGGACAATAAGACGATACAAGATGGGAAGTGCCTATATCAAACTGGCTTATCGAAATCTGTTGTGAAATAAGACCTCAACAGCCATCCACAGCATCGGGCTGGGTGTGGGGATCATGTCAGCGCTGATGATCCTTTTTTATGTGGACTTCGAAAAAAGAAAAAAGAAACAAGAAATTAGAGACTGAGAAAAGAGATACCGAGGAACCGTAAACCTCTAACCTCCCAACCTCTAACCTCCCAACTTCCAACTTTTAACCTTTCAATCAGCAAAACCATGTGGAAAAACTACCTAAAAATCGCCTGGAGAAATATCCTCAGAAAGAAGGGATTTGCTTTCATTAATATCGGTGGTCTGGCAGTCGGAATGGCCGCTTCGGTGTTGATTATGGTTTGGATTCAATTCGAATTTTCGGTTGACAGCCAATACGAGAAGTCAGACCGAATTTATGCAGTCTGGCGTACCAATGTCAATCAGGGCAACGTCCTAAGTTGGGATTATACTCCAACACCCTATGCCCCTGCGCTGAAAGAGCAATATCCGGAAGTTGAAGCTGTAACTCATGTCACCGAGTGGGATCCGATGGTTTTGTCGGTTGGTGAGAAAAGTTTCTACGAACAGACCTCGTTTGTAGATCCCGGATTTTTTGAGATGTTCAGTTTCCGGGTTTTGGAGGGAAATCCGGTGGAAGCTTTGAAATCACCAGATAATATCGTCTTGACCGAATCGGTAGCAAAAAAGCTGTTTGGAGATGAATCTGCCCTCGGCAAATCCGTCAAAGTGGAGTCAGAACTTGATTTTGAGGTAAAGGCAGTGATTGAAGATCTGCCGCAAAATACAAATTTCCGATTCACAGCATTTCTTCCCTTCAAAAAGCTCGAAGTGATGGGCTGGGCGGGAGATTTTTGGGGAAATAACAACTGCAGGACTTTTGCAATGCTGGCTTCAGGAACCGATTTGACCGCCTTCAATGAGAAATTCAAAGATTTCTCCCTTCGAAATGCAGATATAAAAAACACGAGTGACTTTCTGTTTCCGATGTCGGATTTACATCTGAAGAGCGAATTTGAAAACGGGAAATCAGTTGGCGGAAGGATTGATCTGATCCGGATGTTTGGCTTGGTGGGAATTGTGATCCTACTGATTGCCTGTGTCAATTTTGTAAATCTCAGCACCGCACAAAGTGAAAAGCGGGCCAAAGAAGTCGGCATCCGAAAAGTTTCCGGAGCTGACCGCAGTATGCTGATCGGTCAATTTCTCGCTGAATCTATTTTGATCTCCGTGGCTGCCTATGGCTTGGCTATACTGATGATCACCCTGACTTTTCCCGGGTTCAACCAACTGATTGGTAAAGAACTGAGTTTGCCCTTTGAGCAACCGTATTTCTGGGCTTTGTCTCTGGGGTATGTTTTACTCACGGGAATCTTAGCGGGTGCCTATCCGGCATTTTTACTGAGTTCGTTTCGACCGGTGTTGGTTTTGAAGTCTCGCATGAGTACTACGAGAACTTGGTTTAAACCCAGGGAGGCTTTGGTCGTATTCCAGTTTACCATTGTAGCGGTCTTGATTGCGAGTACCTGGATCATAAGCGATCAGATGCAGTTTGTGCAAAACAGAGACTTTGGATTGAAAACCGAGAATTTGATTTATCACCAGATGACCGGATCTCTGAAGACAAATTACTCAGCGTTCCGAGGAGAAGTGGAAGCGCTTCCGGGAGTCGTGTCTGTCTCCAGTACCTTTTCACCATTCACAGAACAATACAGCGACACCAACCTGATGGAATGGCAGGGAAAAGATGAGGCTTTCAAGCCCGCAATCCAACGAATGGGTGCGGATGCCAATGTGGTGAAAACCGCAGGGCTGGAATTGATTACCGGCCGGGATATCGATGTCTACACTAATCCGGCAGACAGCACAGCGGTGTTGATCAATCAGACGGCTATGGATTTCATGGGCTTCGAAAACCCGATCGGGGAAATCATCAAAGACGGTGACAGGGAATATCGCATTGTTGGTGTGGTTAAGGATTTTATCATCGATTCTCCTTTCGGAAAGCCGGGTGGGATCCTGATTTTCGGACCGCAAATTCAGCAGAACTTTATCCATATCCGCCTTTCGGGAACTGATTTGCCAGAAACAATGGCTCAATTGGAGTCAGTTTTCAAGAAATTCAATCCCGGATCTCCCTTCGGATATGTGTTTGCCGACGAGATGCATGCGCAAAAATTTGCCGCACAACAGCAGACAAAGTCGCTCACGACCGTGTTTTCTGCCTTGGCCATCCTGATTTCCTGTTTGGGACTGTTTGGATTAGCGGCATTTATCGCCGAGCAGAGAAGCAAGGAAATTTCTGTCAGAAAAGTCCTTGGAGCTTCTGTGCAGGGTTTGGTCCTGTTGCTATCCGGAGAATTTACCAAACTCGTTTTGATCGCCCTGCTGATCGGAGTTCCGATCACTTGGTATGCGATGAGTGAATGGTTGGCAGGTTTTGACTATCGGGTTGGACTGGATTGGAAAGTGTTTATTGGCACTGGTTTGATAGCCCTGTTGATTGCCTTTTTGACGGTCAGTTCTCAGGCGATCAAGGCTGCGTTGGTGAATCCGGCAAAGACGTTGAAAAGCGAATAGTTGTACAAAGTACAATATACCAAGCAGCAAGAGAATGGAAAGGAGATTAGAAACAAGAGCCAAGAAGAAAGAGATTAGAGATTGGAGAAAAGAGATAAAATGGAACCTCCTAACCTCCAACTTCCCGACATCCAAACTTCCCAACCTCCCGACTTCCTCCCTTATTCCTCAATCCAGATTCGGAAGGTTTTCGTCTCGGTTTCTCCGGGTGCCAGCATTCGGATTCCTTCTTTTTCGGCCAAAAGTCCAGAGTGATCAGCGGAATCTGCGATGCCAAGCCAAGGCTCAAGGCAAACGAATGGTGCTCCGGGTTTTGCCCAGATACCGAGGTAATCAAAATCTTCAAACTCCAGTTTTACTACCGGACCTCTTTGCCTGTGGCTGAGGGATACTTCTCTTGATTTCAGTTGTTTGAATATCAGTGCATCACGATCGAACAGGTGACCGTGCAAAGGAATTTCCTTGGTTTCATCTAGTAC